>JAJZBR010000048.1:0-6102 GCA_021798795.1 Pseudomonadota bacterium | reverse complement strand
GATCAGTTTTTCATCCCGGATGAATCTACGGGAACCGCACGCCCCGACACGAAGCGCACCCAGATCAGGCGACGGTCGATCCGTCCGTGTTTCCCGAGAGACAGGAATCCCGTTGCGCCCCAGAAGAGTCTCCGACCGTAAGCCGGCCGGTTGCGCAGCCAGGGAATGAGCCTGTAGGCGTCGAAACCAAACGCCATGAGACGAGTGGCATGCGGGCTGGTTTGGGGCCACCCGGTCGCGAGATCAACGCGGATGCGTTTCCAGGAGCCATGTATCCCGAGCGCCCAGGGCGTCTCGAGCGCTCTCAGGCCATCGAGATCCGGGTGGACCGCACCCGGCACATCGTCGCGCGAGAGTGCATAGATCGGGACCGAGTTGATCCCGAAATAACGGAACTCGGGCGTGATTTCGCGTGCATCAAGCGTATTTGCGATGAGCAGGATGAAATCGAGATCAGTGCGGGGTGCCGGGGTGAACGTGAGAGGCATGCCGAGTGTGCCAGAAAGTGCCTGCCCCCTGATGGTACTGCCACGGATCCGGAGGAAATGCTCGAGATTCGATGAATAGCTCCGGCGGTTCGGGGTATAACGCTCGATCGCGATCAGTTTGCCATGGGCGTGATCGAGATCCCGGTCGAGATCCTTGAGGATGGCGCGTCCCCAGGGTCCGTGCGGAACGAGTGCCCCCCCATGGAGACGGTGGTGGCGGATGAGCTGGTGCACGATCTCGCGCAGCTCATCGCGCGGGGACAACCCGAACTCGTAGAACCGGCCGGGTTTCGGAACACTCCCGGGGAGGTCATTCAGGGCGAGCACGCCGAGTGCGGGGTGGAGCGTCGCGAGCGCGGCCACCTGGG
This sequence comes from Pseudomonadota bacterium, assembly GCA_021798795.1. Lineage (GTDB taxonomy): Bacteria > Pseudomonadota > Gammaproteobacteria > JAKAQQ01 > JAKAQQ01 > JAJZNM01. The sequence continues at coordinate 5,246 of JAJZBR010000048.1, read as the reverse complement.
GTTTGAGGAGCGGGCCCACGATCCACCGGGCGTGATCGCGGAGCGCTTCGCGATAGGCGTGCAGCGCACCGGAGACGTGGCTGCCGGTATTAAAGAACCGGATCACGGGGGGAGTGCCGAAGGGGCCTTCGCTATATCGGCTCGCGAGCAGACCGCGCTCAATGGCGAGCCCGGATGGGGCATACGTTCCCGTGAGCGGCAGGAGTACGGCCAGGGTTTTCGGGTAATGGCCGAGCCGGCTCAGTTCGCGGACGAGGCGCGGGATGATCTTGGCCTGCGCCGTGTGGTCCGGGAAGCTCTGTTTCCAGGCTGCGAGATCAGCGATGAAACGAGCGGGGTTTTCCCATGTCTCGCGCATGAGATTGGCGAGGGCGATCCATGCCGCTTCTGTGCGGTTCGCATGCGCCGGGGTCGCGAGTGGATGACGCCCCGCCGTGGCGAGCCGGATGAGTCCTTGCCAAAGGAGTGTCGCGTTTTGGGTCCGGGCCCGGGCCTGGCGCAGAAGACGGGCACGCCGGTCGAGAAGCCTGATTGCCTGGTCGGCATCCCCGCGCGCAAACCAGGCTTCCGCATCCAGTTTAAGGAGCGGGGATGCGTACGGTCCGGAAACCGGCGGCATCGCGTGAAACAAGGCAAGGAGCTCGCTCGGATGCTTTTTCCGGAGGAGTCTCGCTCCCGTTATCGCGAGCGCACGGACCAAAGCCGGTGTGCCGATTCGCCTGCTCAGTCGGCTATCCAGGCTCGCGCGGGCCGCCCGCGGGTGGGTGGATTCGAGATCGTCCCGGGCAGCTTTGACAAGCGCCCGGGCAGCCGCCCCCGGCGTAGGGGCGATGTGGGCGAGTTTTGTGCGTAACCCGGCTGCTTCGACCCACTTCCCCCTCTGCTCGGCCACGCGCGCAGCCGCCCGGATTCGTCGGGTTTGCGCGCTCTGCGGCGGAGGCACACTTGCGCAGCTTGCGAGAAGCATGAGGCAGATGAGACTGCCAAAGGTAAGTCGCAGGATGCGCATGAGGGTAGAATCGCTCCCAGGCATTGCCCGGATGTTTCATTGTCGCAGTTTTCGCCGTCGTTGTCTCAGAGCAGTTCCGTCCCCGGCCGACTCTATGTGGTCGCCACGCCGATCGGCAATCTCGAGGACTGGAGTCCGCGTGCCTGCCTCGTGCTCCGCAGGGCGAACCGGATCGTCGCCGAGGATACGCGCCACACCCGGAAGTTGCTTGCGCACTTCGACATTCATGTACCGCTCGTATCGTGTCATGCCAACAATGAGGCCCAAAGGGTGCCTGTTCTCATTGCATGCCTCGCCCGGGGCGAAACCCTGGCCCTGGTCACGGATGCCGGCACGCCGTTGGTCTCTGACCCGGGCCAAAGGCTGGTTGATGCTGCGCATCGCTCCGGTATTCCGGTCTCTCCGATTCCGGGTCCCACGGCTGTCGTGACCGCGCTGTCCGTGGCGGGATTTCCCGGGAGCCGGTTTCATTTCGAGGGTTTTCTGCCGCCGCGGGGCGGGCACCGCCGCGATCGGCTCGAGGCTTTGGCCCATCTGCCTGGAATTCTCGTCTTCTACGAGGCTCCATCCCGCATGCTCCGGCTGCTTCAGGATCTCTCGGATCTACTCGGTCCGGACCGGGAGGCGCTTTTGGCGCGTGAACTCACCAAGATCCATGAAACCCTTCTGCGTGACTCGCTCGGAGCACTCGGCCAAAGACTCAAAGCCGCAGTCGAATCCATCCGAGGCGAGATGGTCCTGGTCGTTGCGGGTCAAGACCCCGCAGACGCGCCGGCACGGGCCGGATCCCCCACTCTCGAGCGTACGCTTGCCGTGTTGTTGGAGCTCTTGCCCCCGGCACAGGCTGCGGCCAGGGCGGCCGCTCTGTTCGGTCTCTCCCGTTCATTGGTTTATCGCCGCGCGCTGGAACTCGGCGCTCACCTCCCCACGGCCCAGCCTGAGTGTTCTGATCCCGACAGATAACCACCCCTGACAGACCGCTTCATTTCGTTCGGTTTTTTGCGAACGTGCAGGGAGGGGTGCGTGGTGCTGGCTCAGTCGTCGTCGGCTATCCCAAGGAGATCATCCCGTGCCTTTCTCAAAAAGCCGATGCATGGATGGATCGGCCGACACGCCGCACTGAACAGCTCAGTGATCGGTTCCCGCACCGGCGGCGGGTTTCTGAGTACCGGGAAAGTCTGTGCAGGGAGGTCTCGGACAGCAGGGTCCGCCACCCCCATCTTGCAGTGGTTGAAAGCGGGGGGCTCACAGAAAAAAAGAATCTGGATACGGAAAACCGCTCAACGCTTCTCAACACCGCACACCTCGCGTTCCACTTATAGCCAACCCTTCTGCCGGGCGATACGTGCCGCCTCGATGCGATTGCTTGCGCCGAGCTTACTGATCGCCTCGGAAATATAATTGCGCACCGTGCCTTCGGAAAGGAACAGTTGCCCGGCAATGTCGGCGCTGGTTAAACCCTCGCTCGCAAGTCTCAGTACCTGGCGCTCGCGGTCGCTGAGGGGATCTTCCGTATCCCAGATTTCGGCGGCGAGTTCCGGTGCGATAACCTTGCCGCCCCGGTGGACTTTGCGGATGGCCTCCGCCAGTTGCTGGGCCGGTGCGTCTTTCAGCAGGTAGCCTTTCACGCCGGCGTTGAGCGCACGCCGCAGATAGTTGGGCCGCGCAAAGGTGGTGACGATGATGACCCGCACCGGGTGTTCGCTTTGCTCGAGCGCAGCAGCGAGCTCGAGACCTGTCATGCCCGGCATTTCTATGTCGCTCACCACTACGTCGGGTTGTTCCTCCTGCGTGAGCCGCAGCGCGTCCCTGCCGTTGGTGGCGCGCGCCACCACTTCGAGGTCATCCTCCATCTCGAGCATCGCAGCCAGTGCGCCCAGTATCATGGTCTGATCTTCGGCGACGAGTACTTTGATCCGGGTCACGCGGGCACCCAGCCGGCCGCCGGTTCCGGAGATTGCCGGGCCAGCGGCACGGTCGCACTGAGACGGGTGCCCGTGAGAATGGACTGGATGGTCAGCTCGCCATCGAGTGCGCGCAGGCGTTCACGCATGCCGCGGATACCATTGCCTTCCTGCACGCATCCCCCGCGACCGTCGTCTTGCACATACAGTCGTGCCTGGCCGTCGGTCGCTTCCACGCGGATGACGCACGTGCGCGCGTCGGAGTGGCGCACCACGTTGGTGACGGCCTCGCGCAGTACCAGCGCCAACAGCGCATCCTGACGGGCGGGCAGCTCGGTGGTCACGGCGCATTCACTGAGCGCGATGTTGGCGGCGCCGAGTGCGATGCGCGCGTTGATAACTTCACCCGCCAGGCCGCCATTGCGGTAGCCCCCCACGGCTTCCCGCACCTGCTGCAGGGCCTCGCGGGAAATGTGCTCCACTTCGCGGATTTCCCGGGCTGCACCCGGCATGTCGCGTTCCGCCAGTTTGGCGGCCAGTTCCGCCTTTACGGTAATCAGCGTGAGCGTATGGCCGAGCAGATCGTGCAGGTCGCGGGCGATGCGCTCGCGTTCCGCCGTCGCGGCCAACCGGCGGATTTCCTCCTGGGATTGCTTGAGGACGCGGTTTTTGCGGGCCATCTCGCCAAAGTAAATGTTGGCGAGGCCGAGGACCACCATGAAGAATAGAATGTACGTCAATATCTCAAGGTCCATCTTCACCGCCAGTGCGCTGATCAAGCAGGCCACGATCACCAAGAGCAGCGCCCACATTCCCTTTTTGAAAGAGCCCAAGCCACCACACAGAGTGGCGGCATAAATGAAAAACACCAGGCTGTTGCCGTCCGGCCACATGAAGCCACAACCCATCAGTGTCATGACGGTGATGATCCAGCCCAGTTCGGCCGTGGCGCCGCGATGCATGGCCTGATAGGCGCGGAAATACAGGATAACGAAAGCAAGCCCTGCGACCGCATAAATCGTCCAGCGCAGGACGCCGAAGGGCTTGCCGGTGTAGCTCAAAAAGAAAAAAGTGAGATACGGCAGCCACAGATAAGGCGTCCATCCAAACTGTGAATCACTGGGCAGGAGCCGGTGATGGACCCAGAGGATGGGTCTCACCACCGGCCGCCAGATTTTGTTGACCGCTCCATTCATATGTTTAGTGTAGGCTCACTTGGTCCAGATCAAACCGGAACGTGCCGAGATTGCCGGCGCTGAAGGCCAGATAATACACGTGCTTCCAGTTGGCGTTGGGAAAATCGGTCGCCAGCGCAATATGGTATTCCTTCCACTGCGGGGTGGTCACGAAATGCGCGTACAGCGGAATTCCCCCGGGTGCCCCGGTATCCAGCATGAGGTTGTAGGTACCCGGCGTACCGCGCGCCCAGAAGTCCAACTCGTGTTCGGCAGAGAGGTCCGCGGGCTGCATCGGCCCGCGACCGGGAAACCAGATGACGCCGGCCCAGGGGCCGTAGGGGAAACCCGGCTTGATTTCACCGCTCACCCTGAGCGCGCCGCGGGTCCCGTGAGCGCCAGGGTGGATCAAGGAGATTCTCGCTACCGAGTGGCCGCCACTGCTCTGGTCGGTCGTGGTGGACCAGCCCCAGCCAAATTCGTGACCGTGACTCAGAATCAACGGACCGTATTGCTTGCTCTGGACCGCCTGACCCTCGAAGTCGCCGATCATGACCCTACCCGCTGGAGCAACGGTTTCCCGTTTGGGGAGCGGTTGGATGGGGCGGAGCGGCGAAAACGGCCACAGCGAATGAAATAACTGCGCAGGCAGTCAGCCCGGCGACCAGGGATTTACTGTTGAAACGTGACATAGCGTTCTCCTCGTTGTGTTTAATGAATCACAGTTCGGTGAAGTGACTGATGCAGGAAGGCCAGCATCTTATTCCAGGCGTCGCGGTCGGCGAAGGCATAGGCGGTCGGATTTCCGCCGAAGGCGAGTCGATATCCGGGAACGGCCACGACGCGCGCATTGGTCGGCCAGTAAGGTGCCTGAATGTCATGACCGGCGCCCGCGTAGCAAAGCGATTCGTCGCGGTAAGCGTGATGATGTTCGGTGAGCCGTTGCATAATCTGCTTCGCCATCAGTGTTGAGGGCCAGATCTGATCGTCGGTGGCGGACACGAGTAGCACCGGTCCGGCGATGCGCTCAACCGGAATCACGGCTCTCTTGACGGCGGTCGCATCTTTCAATCCATCCCGATAGGGGCCGAGAAAAACCAGTGGCTTATCGTTACGGAACAGGGCCGGATAGATGACCGGATTGACCCACGGCAGCGG
>JAJZBR010000002.1 GCA_021798795.1 Pseudomonadota bacterium | reverse complement strand
GGCAGCCATAAAAAAACCCGCTCAGCTTTCGCTTAAGCAGGTTCCCTTGGGATCCCCCGCTTTAGCCGTATTTATTGAGCGCCCGCAAGCTGAGTATCAAATCGGCGCTTTCGATCACCTTAGCCCCCCGGACCGGATTTGTCAAACTGCTTGCCCGGCTCATCGCTTTTGGAACATGTCACTTTGGGGCCGGCACGAGAGTGCACCTGCGCAGTCCACCCCACTCGGGATCCGCAAGGTGTGAACCACGCCCGCCGGGAAAGGCGGCGGTCCCAACGACGCTGGCGGACAATCGCTCCACCCGGTACACTCTCGTTCAATGTCCGTACCCACTCCCGACCCCGAGGCGACCCAACCCCTGACGTCATCGGGCGCGAAGCGCCTCCTCCAGTCAACGGCGACGGTTGGAGGGTTTACTTTTCTCTCCCGCATCCTTGGGTTCGCCCGCGATGTCATCCTGGCACGATATTTTGGCGCGGGCCCGGTCATGGATGCCTTCTTCGTTGCCTTCAAGATTCCAAACTTTTTCAGGCGTCTTTTTGCCGAAGGTGCTTTTTCCCAGGCATTTGTTCCAGTCTTGGGTGAAATCCACACACAAAAGGGACATGAGGAGACCCGGCGCCTGATCGCGGAAACGAGCGGTACGCTCGGGATCATTCTGCTCATTTTCAGTGCGCTCGGCATCCTCTTCGCACCCTACTTTATCGACCTCTTTGCTCCCGGATTCGCGCATGATCCGGCGACACACGGACTCGCCACGGAACTGTTGCGCCTCACCTTTCCCTATCTTTTCTTCATCGCGCTCACGGCGCTCGCTGCGGGCGCCATGAATGTCCATGGCCGCTTTGCCGTTCCTGCCGCGACACCCATTCTTCTCAACCTGTCCCTGATCGCCGCAGCGCTCTGGCTGTCACGGCTTTTTGCCATCCCGGTATTGGCCCTCGGATGGGGCGTACTGGCCGCGGGATTTTTGCAGTTTCTCTTCCAACTGCCATTTCTCGGCCGGCTGAAACTCCTGGCCCGGCCACGCTGGGCCTGGAAGCACGAATCCGTCCAGCAGGTTTTCCACCTCATGCTGCCGGCCCTTTTGGGCGCATCGGTCATGCAGATCAATCTCCTCGTCGATACCGCGATCGCCTCTTTCCTGAGTCCAGGCAGCGTGAGCTGGCTTTACTACTCCGATCGGCTCATGGAGTTTCCACTCGGAGTCTTCGCCATCGCGCTCGGAACCGTCATCCTGCCGGGATTGACCCGCGCCCACGCCAAGCGGTCGGCAGGAGAGTTTTCACAGCTCATCGATACCGCCATGCGCTTGGTCGTGCTCCTTGCGCTGCCGGCTGCAATCGGTCTCGGCGTACTCGCCGGTCCACTCATCGTGACCCTGTTCCGCTACGGTGCCTTCACCCGGTTTGACGCCGAGATGGCCCGGGCCAGTCTCATGGCTTATGCCCTGGGTCTGATCGGGTTTACGGCGGTCAAGATCCTCGCACCTGGCTTCTACGCCCAGAAAGACACGCGCACACCGGTCCGGATCGCACTCTGGGCGATCGGTGCCAATCTCGCATTCAATGCCCTGATCGTGATCCCCTGGGTGGTCGAGGGCTGGCCTGCCCCCCACGCGGGGCTGGCTCTCTCCACCTCGCTCGCCGCCCTTCTCAATGCGGGACTTCTGGCCCGTGGCTTGCAGCGCTCCCGGAAATGGCATCTCAACCCGGGCTGGCGTTGGTTGATCCTCCGGGTGATCGTGGCCATCGCCGTCATGGGGGGCGCCCTCGCCTGGTTCGAGGGACGTCTCGGGCACTGGTTTCACTGGTCCGCCTGGATTCGGATCGGACATCTGTCGATCCTGATTGCCGCCGGGTTTCTGATCTATGCGACCATGCTTTGGATCCAGGGGCTCGGGCCGGGGAGGCTCTATCGGATGATCGCATCGGCCCGTACCCCAGCGCGAGACGGATCATGACGGATTCAGCCTTCCGTCTTCACCGCGCGGCATCGTGCCAGGGACCGAGCATCGTGACCGTGGGCGGCTTCGATGGCATCCACCGCGGACACCAGGCCTTGATCGGCGTGGCACGCGCTCTGGCAGCGGAGCATGGACTGCCTCTCACCCTGCTCACCTTCGAACCGCTTCCGCAAGAGGTTTTCAAAAATCCTCCGCCGGAGCGGCTCACGACACTGCGCGAAAAAATCGAGGCGCTCAAACCGCTTGGCGTGGATCACCTTGTGGTTCTGCGATTCGGCACCGAGCTTGCCGGCATGTCAGCCCAGGATTTCGTACGCACGATGCTCGTCGAGTCGCTCGGAGCGGAGGGGGTCGCTGTGGGCGACAACTTCCGCTTTGGACACCGGCGAACGGGCGATGTGGAAACCCTCGAACGTCTGCTCAGCCCGCTCGGACGCGCACTCAGGGTGGTCACACCCGAACGGAGCCAGGGCGAACGGATCAGCAGCACCCGCATCCGAAAGGCCCTTGCGCAAGGCGATCTCAGGGACGCCGCGAGGCTGCTCGGACGTCCCTATGAGATGATGGGGCGTGTCATCCACGGCCATGCCCGGGGCCGCAGAATCGGCTATCCCACGGCCAATCTCCTCCCCCAAAGGCGCCGCGCCGCCGTGCGGGGCGTGTTTGCCGTACGCGTGCACGGAGTGGGGCCCCTCCCTTACAATGGCGTGGCCAGTCTCGGAACCCGGCCTGGTCTGGATGACGGCTCCGAGTTGCTTGAGGTGCACCTGTTCGACTGGACGGATGACCTCTACGGACAGCTGATCACGGTCGAGTTTGTGGCCTTCCTGCGCGAAGAGCGCCGCTTCGACGATTGGGAAAAGCTGCGCCGTGCGATCGACGCGGATGCCGAGGCGGCTCGTTCGATTCTGGCATCCCAGTCGCACAACCTATCCGAGGAGTGAGCCCCGTGGGGGATTATCGAAAAACCCTGAACCTTCTGGAAACCGCGTTTCCCATGAAGGCCAACCTGCCGGAACGCGAGCCCTTGCTCGTGAAACGCTGGCAGGACACACATCTTTATGAGAAGATCCGCACCCAATCCGCCGGTCGGCCACGGTTCATCCTGGCGGATGGTCCACCCTACGCCAATGGACGGATCCACATCGGTCATGCGGTCAACAAGATCCTAAAGGACATCGTTGTCCGTTCGCGCACACTTTTGGGGTTTGACGCTCCCTTCGTACCCGGCTGGGATTGTCACGGACTGCCGATTGAACTCATGGTCGAACGTGAACTCGGCAAAAAGGAACGGGAGATGGATCCCGCAAGTTTTCGCGCCGCCTGCCGACGTTACGCCGAAACCCAGATCCGGGGACAACGCGCGGATTTCGAACGGCTGGGTGTTCTAGGTGACTGGGAACACCCCTATCGAACCATGGATGCTCCCCAGGTTGCAGCCGAACTTCGGGCACTCGCTTCACTTTTGCGTAACCATGAGGTCGTCCGGGGGACCAAACCCGTCCATTGGTGCCTCGATTGCGAGTCCGCGCTTGCGGAAGCCGAAGTCGAATATGCCCCGCGTACCTCGCTTGCGCTGGATGTCCGGTTCCGCGTGTCAGACCCGCTCCAGATTCCGGTCCTTGCGGCTGGTCATTCGACCCGATCTGGCCTCGCCTGGTCGATTCCAATCTGGACCACGACGCCTTGGACACTGCCCGCGAACCGCGCGGTCTGCCTGGATCCCCAAGCACGTTACGCCTGTCTCAGAGTCGAAGGGCCCACGGGTGAAGAGGGTCTCATCCTCCTGGAAGCGCTCGTGGATTCCACACTCAAACGTTACGGATTGAAACCGGTTGCCCAAGTGGGCACACTCGCGGGCGCGACTCTGGCCGGCATCGAACTCGAGCACCCGTTCTATCCGCGCCGAGTACCGGTCGTTCTCGGCGAGCATGTCGAACACGATGTGGGTACCGGTGCCATCCACACGGCTCCGGCCCACGGCCTCGAAGACTACGCGCTCGGCAAACGTTACGGGCTTGCGCTCGATGACCTGGTCGACCCCCAAGGGCACTTTCGCCCACATGTGGAGCACTTGGCCGGCCTTGCGATCTTCGAGGCCGCGGGTGCGATCGTAACCCTCCTCAACGCTCACGGAACACTGCTTCACCAAGCCGAGTGGACACACAGCTATCCGCACTGCTGGAGGCACAAGACACCCGTCATTTTCCGCGCCACGCCCCAATGGTTCATTCCACTCGAAGAGGGTTCGCTCCGGGACCTGAGCCTCGAGGCCATCACTACGGTCCACTGGCATCCGGAGTGGGGGCAGGCACGCATGACCCAGATGGTTGCCAATCGCCCGGACTGGTGCATTTCGCGCCAGCGGATCTGGGGAGTGCCCCTCGCGCTCTGGGTCGATAACGAAAGCGGCGCACTGCATCCCCGTTCGGCCGATCTCCTCGATGCCCTGGCCGGGCGGATCGAATCGGATGGTGTCGAAGCGGGTTTGAGCGCGTTCGACCATCCAGAGGCCACTCCCATCGATCGCAGCGGTTACCACCGCATAGACGATGTGCTCGATGTCTGGCTCGATTCGGGGCTCACGCATAGAACCGTCCTCGCGCTCCGCCCCGAACTCGGATGGCCTGCCGATCTCTATCTCGAGGGCTCAGACCAGCATCGCGGCTGGTTTCAATCCTCCCTCCTCACCTCCGTTGCCCTGAATGGACAGGCGCCTTATCGGGCGGTTCTGACACATGGATTCACCGTCGACCCGGACGGTCACAAGATGTCCAAATCATTGGGGAATGTCATCGCGCCCCAGGCTGTGACCGACCGCCTGGGTGCCGACGTGTTGCGCCTTTGGGTCGCAAGCAACGATTACCGATCCGAGCTCGCGGTTTCGGATGCGATCCTCGACCAGAGTGCAGAGACCTACCGCCGTCTGCGCAATACGCTCCGCTTCATTCTGATCAACCTCGGCGACTTCGATCCGGCCTGTCACGCCTTCCCGCCCGAGGAGGCCCTCGCCCTCGACCAGTGGGTCCTCGAGCGGGTGCGCAGGCTCGATCTCGAGATCCGCGCCGCTTACGAGAGTTTCACCTTTCATGCCATCACCCAGAAACTTCTCAACTTCTGTGTCGTCGATCTCGGCAGTTTTTACCTTGATGTCCTCAAGGATCGGCTCTACACGTTGCCAGCACCTGCGCAGGCCCGGCGCTCGGCACAGCAGACCCTGTTCTCGATCGCCCGGAGCCTGATCCACTGGATGGCGCCGATTTTGCCGTTCACTGCGGAGGAGGTCTGGGCCTACCTTCCCGGACGGACAGTCGAGTCGGCCATGCTCTCGACATTTCCAGATCTGCCGGATCTTTCGCATCAGGCCGCGCAATGGCCCTTCGAGCCCCTCCTTCTCGTCCGCAATGCCATCAACCGCGCGATCGAGCTCGAACGGCGCGAGGGTCGCATGGGGAAAAGCCTCGAAGCCGCCGTCCGTCTCTATCTGCCGACAGAGCTCTACAAGGCTGCGACCCCCCTCGCGCCTGAACTGCATTTTCTCTTCCTCACCTCCCATGTGGATCTCGCCCTGTCTCCCGCCCCACCGGATACCTCAGAAATCGACGGGCTCGCGGGTGCCCGACTCAAACTCGAACAGGCACCGGGCAGACGCTGCGGACGCTGCTGGCATTATCGGGAGGATGTGGGCGGGCACCCCGAACATCCCGATCTTTGTGAGCGCTGCTTTGGAAACCTGTTCGGCTCCGGAGAGCGGCGTGCATTCATCTAGCTTCGAACAGGCAGCGAACACGAAACGGAACGCATGGGGCCAGTCCCGGTATTTCCTGCTGAGCGCTCTCGTGATCGCCCTCGACCAGTGGAGCAAGTTCCGGATCGAACAAATGCTTCCTCCCTACGGACAGATCCGTATCCTGCCGATTTTCACGCTCACCCGGATCTATAACCGGGGTGCAGCCTTCAGTTTCATGAACGGACCCGGCGCGTGGCGCAACGATCTGTTTCTCGCAATCGTCGCAATCGTTGCAGTCGTGATCGGCAACTGGATCCTCCGGCTACCCAGCCGGCCGCGGATGTTACCCATCGCATTAAGCCTCACTCTCGGAGGCGCACTCGGCAACGCCATCGACCGCGTGGTACACGGGCATGTCATTGATTTCATTCTGCTACACGTGAACGGCTGGTACTACCCTGCGTTCAACATCGCGGATTCCGCAATCACCATTGGGGCCGTGCTATTTGTCTGGAGTTTGCTCAAACGATAAAACCTGCTGACCGGCCGCTTCTGCTGGACGGGGAGTGCGGAACCCCTCCCTTGCGGACAAAAGACTCGATGCAAGGTACAATTTCGGGCCCGATACTCGCGTTGGACCCCCTGAAGCCAATGCTGGAAGCCAACCCATGACGAAGCGCCGTCCGGATTTTCGACTGATCCCGAGCCGGTTCGTCGCCGTATGGGTCGTGGCATGGACTCTCATCCTGGTCTGCGGGTGCCCCCTCGCCGGAGCGGAAACGCTTGCCCAGGCCTTTTACCTCGCCTACCACACGAATCCGAACCTACGCGCAGCCCGCTCTGCCCTGGATGCCTCCAATTCCGAGATCGCCGTGGCACGGGGTGGCGACCGTCCGCGTGTTTTCCTGGCGGGCAGCCTCGGCCGGGATCGATGGGGAATCAGCTCCAGCCTGTTTCACCTCTCGAACGCGAGCTTGGCTGCCAACGAAAACGCCTATGGCCTTGAAGTGGAACAGCCGATCTGGCAGGGCGGCCGCACCCGTGCGTCCATCCGCAAGGCACAAAACGGCGTCTCTGCGAGGCTCGCCGCGATGCGTGAAACCGAGCAACACACCTTTCTCGCGGTAGCGGAGATTTATGGCTCCGTCTATCGGAGCCAGGCGATCCTCCGTCTGGAACAGAGCAACGAAGTGCTGCTAAGGAAGCATCTCCAGTCAACGGAAGCACGATTGCGCAACGGCGAGGCCACGCGTACCGATCTGGCGGAAGCGCGCGCCCGTCTCGACCAGGCAGAAGCCGCAGTGATCTCCGCATCCGGCAAACTGGCTAACGTGAACTCGGTATTCACCGAGATCGTGGGATCTCCTCCCGGCACCCTCATCCCGCCTGCGCGGATCCAGCCCCTGCCACGCTCACTCGCTGAAACCCGAGCACTGGCCAGCGAGAATTTCTCCGTGCTCGTGGCTCGTTACGGCATTCGATCGGCGCGCGCTGCTATCTCAGCTGTACGCAGCGCATTTCAGCCCTCGGTCGAGCTCGTGGGCGAGTATATGCGTTCGTACAATCCCGAGTTCGGATTTACCCGCCTCAATACGGCCGCCCTCCTCGTCAATGTGACGGTCCCGATCTATGCGGGCGGGGTGACGAGCGCACGCGTTCACGTAGCGCGCGACCGGTTACGCGAACAACAGGCACGGGCGCACGTGGTCTTGCGCGCGGCACTCACGGAAGCGACACAGGCATGGCAGAACTACATCACCGCCGGCGCACAAATCCGGGCGCTCAGGGCCCAGGTTGCGGCCGAACGCATCGCCTACCACGGCGTGGTGGCCGAACACCGGCAAGGAATCAAGACGCTCCTCAACGTGCTCAACGCCGAGCATGAACTCCTGGCATCGCGCGTCGCACTGGTCAGCGCGAGGGTCGAGCGCGTCGTGGCCGGTTACGCCATCCGTGCAGCCGTGGGAAAACTGACTTATCGGCAGCTCAAAGCCGGAGCGCGCGTGTCCCGACTCTCTCCGCTCACGAGTCGCTGAGCGCCCGCTCCCGCTTGTCCGGCAAGAAGCCCGCTCTCAGCGTGAGTTGAGATTGGCGAGCAGGGCGAGCAGCTCGAGATAGAGCCAGACCAAGGTCACGGTAAGCGCAAAAGCCGAATACCACTCCATATAGTGGGGCCATCCTGACTGCGCACCTTTCGCGATGAGGTCAAAATCGAGCAACAGGTTGAAGGCGGCGATGGCGACGATGACCAGACTGATCACGATGCTGATCTGGCTTCCAAAAAAGAGATTCTGCGTCGAGACGCCGAAAAACCCGACGATCCAGGTCACGAGGTAGAACAGGAAAACACCGCCGGTTGCAGCCATGATCCCGGTCCGGAGCTTGTTTGTGACACGGATCAGTCCACTCCGGTACAGAAACCACATTACGGCCATCACGGCAAAGGTCAGCAGCACGGCTTGAATCACAATCCCGGGATAGCTCGCATTGAACATGGCCGACATGGCACCCAGAAACAGCCCTTCGGCTATCGCGTAGAGTGGCGCCGTGACCGGTGCCCACATAGGCTTGAAAGAGGTGGCGAGGGCCAGAATCAGTCCCGCGATCAGCCCGACCCAGAGATAGACGCTCGTCGCAGCCATCGCCTGGGCGACGGCTTGGGCTATGGGCTGGCCTGGATTATGCGTGAGATACAGATTCAGGGCACCCACATAGCGGTTCCAGGTATAAAGCGCGGAGATGACGACCAGAACCAGGCTGATCAGGACCTTGTTCAATGCGCCCTGGAGCGTCATCGTCTGCCCGGCGGGCTGAGCCGGGAATTGGGAGAGCAAACCGTTCTTGAGCGTCGGGTTATGGGACTGTTGCTGCATGATGGGCATGAGGATCTCCACGGTGATCTCAGTGACGTTATGATAACCCAAGACCCGATGACCGGATGGGATCAATCGTGACCGATGCTGCCCGATCCTGTGCACAGGCCGCATGCCAGAGCACCCCTTGCCGGATACGGATACCGTCGCACACCGGGATGCGCGTTTTACCGCAGCCCAAGGGGGTCTGAACCATGTCCACCCGAGCCTTAGTTCCCCCGACCCAGCCCGAGGGGCTTGAGAGGCCACCCCACGATGCACCCATGGTGGTTGCGATTTCCTCCCGCGCCCTTTTCGATCTCGAGGAGAGCCATCGACTTTTCGAAACAGAGGGGGTCGAAGCCTATGCCCGCTACCAGGTCACCCATGAGGAGGAAATCCTGGCACGGGGAGTTGCCTTTCCGCTCGTCGAGAAACTCCTGAATCTCAATGCGGGACCGGACGGGCGTCGGCATGTCGAAATCATCCTGCTCTCCCGTAACAGCGCCGATACCGGACTGCGCGTGTTCAACTCGATCCGTCACTACGGGCTAGACATTACGCAGGCTGTCTTCAGCGGCGGACACGAAACGGCCCCCTATATCCAGCCCTTCTCAGCCGACCTGTTTCTTTCGGCTGATGCCGAAGCCGTCCGCCAGACGCTCGAAAACGGCCATGCGGCTGCGACCATCATCCCCCGTGCGGCAGGCGAAAGCCGGTTCCCGGAGCTCCGGATCGCATTCGACGGGGATGCCGTCCTGTTTTCCGACGAGGCCGAGCGCATCTACCGGGAACAGGGATTGCCGGCTTTTTCCGAACAGGAAACCACTCACGCACGGGAGCCTCTGCCGGGCGGCCCCTTCAAGAACTTCCTCGCAACGCTCCACAAGGTACAGGCCGATTTCCCGAAGGATCCGGCACCGATCCGGACAGCTCTTGTCACGGCCCGTGCCGCTCCTGCCCACGAGCGGGTCATCCGGACCCTCAGGGCCTGGAAAATCAGGATCGATGAGATGTTCTTCCTGGGCGGTCGTGACAAAGCCCCTTTCCTCGAAGCATTCGGAGCCGATATTTTTTTCGACGACCAGCAAAAAAACTGCGCCACGGCAGCCCCGCACGTCGCAACCGGCCATGTCCCGCCTCCAACCCGGGGACGGCCCCGCAAGCGTTCCTGAACGGAGGCTACATCCCGCCCCAGGGATCGATCGGGTGGGCCGGATAGAGAGGGGCTTCGGGCAGAATGGGAAAGGCACCGGCAAAGGCCCGGACGTTCCGAAGGGTCTCGTTGACCCGGACGGTCGCGGGGGGGTGGGGATCGCTCGCCAGCATGAGTCTCAGCGTGTCATCGCGCACATTGCCCGCCCACAAGTGGGCGAAAGCCAGAAAAAAAAGCTGCCGGTGCGTGAGGTCCGCAAACGCCGAGGGTGCATCCGGCGCGATCCCCGCCCGCAGCATGGCCTCAAAGGCGAGATTCACGCCACCGATATCGGCGATGAACTCGCCCATCAGTAGCTCGGGATTGAGGGTGAGACCATCCTTGAACCGGGCCTTCTGAAGCTGGATCCGGAGGTCTTTGATCCGTTCCTCAAAACCCTTCTCGTCCCCTGGCGTCCACCAGTCAAAAACGTTGCCCGAAGCATCGTACTTGCGCCCCTGATCGTCAAAGCCGTGGGTCATTTCATGTCCGATCACCGCACCGATCGCACCGTAGTTATAGGCCTCAGGCATGTCCGGATCAAAAAAGGGTGGCTGCAGAATGCCCGCCGGGAACACCATCTCGTTCTTCGCCGGATGATAGTACGCATTCACCGTCTGTGGCGTCATGAACCACTCCTCCGGATCGACCGGGCGACCGATCTTGGAGAGGTCATAGGCGAGCGCATGGGCTTGTGCCCGGCACAGGTTCAAAACATAGGAGCGTCGGTCGATGACCAATCCCGGGTAGTCCCGAAAACGATCGGGATAACCGATCCGGGTGCCCATCCGATCAAGCTTCTCGAGCGCGCGAACACGTGTCCCCTCGCTCATCCACCCGAGACGGCTGATCCGATCCCGGAACGTACGCCGGACCTGCTCGAAGATCGCCTCTGTCCGCTCACGTGAAGCAGGCGGAAAGTATCGGGCCACATAAAGCTTGCCCAATGCAAATCCGATCCCGGCATCGAGCGCCCGGCCGACGCGAAGCCAGCGAGGCTGAATCTGCTCGGTTCCCGTAAGCGCCTTCGCGAACTGGAAGTGTGCATCGACCCATGCAGACGAGAGCGCAGGTGCAAAGCCGGCCAGGAGTTGCAGAGCGAGATAGCGGTTGATGCAGAGGGGATCGGTCTCTGCGACCAACTGCCCGAGGCGCGCAAAAAATGCCGGTTGCGCGAGATTGACCGGGAACTCCTGCGGCAGGTCGTGAGCGCGAAAAAGATCGTACCAGCCGACCTCCGGGATCTCTCCCGCAAGCGCCTCCACGGAGCGCGGGTGGTAGATCGCCCAAGGATCCCGCTGCTCGGCTGGGGTCATAGATACCAGGGCGAGTTCCCGCTCGAACGCAAAAACCGCCCGGGCCTGCTCCCGATGCATCGGATCCGCCCCCTGCCAGAGATCCAGAAGGGTCGCGAGATAGCAAACATAAGCCTCCCGCGCCCGATCAAAAAAGGGATCGGGATCGAGATAATAATCACGCTCCGGAAGACCGAGTCCTCCCTGGTAGACGACCGCGATCATCCGCGTGCTGTCCTTTGCATCCTGCTGCACACCGAGCTCGAAAAAGGGATTCGTACCCGACTTTTGAAGATGGGCCACAAGTGTCCAGAGATTGGAGGGACCGGAGGTGGAACCGATGGCGTCGAGAAACGTCCGAAGCGGATCCCAACCTGCCTGCTCGATCGTCTGCTCGTCCATGGCGGCGGCATACCAGTCGCCGACCAGTTGCGTGGGCGATCCTACTGGCGCATCCGGCGTGTTCCGGGCCCCCTCCAGCAAGTCACGGAGCTGCTCACGGTTCCTGCGATCAAGTGCGAGAAATGTGCCCCAGCGGCTGTAATCCGCAGGAATAGGGTGGGCGCGGCACCATCCGCCATTGGCGTATGAATAGAAATCCTCACCGGGATGAACGGCAGGGTCGAGGTCGGAAAGCGAAAAACGAAGCTCGGAGGAGGGACTCACGCAGACTCCCGGTCATAGATAAAATAGAGACTCGATCCAGTAAGATTATAGGGGATCGTGCGCTATCCTTCCGGCCCCATCCACTGTCTGGTCAAATCTAAACCTTGGCGCTGAGCGAGCTTGATTTGTGTCAAGCAGTGGATGCGTGTGATCTCTCACAATAAGCGCAAGATATGTCCGATAGATGTTCGTGCACCCGATCGATCCCAAACTTCTTCCCAAACGACCGATACGCCTGGTTCTGGTCAATCCCCGTTCTCCGGAAAGCTTCTGGAGCTTCCGCTGGGCGCTCCGCGAAGTGCTCTCGGACAAACGGGCGATCAACCCACCCCTCGGACTCGCGACCCTTGCCGCGCTGACTCCAGCCCACTGGGACATCGCAATCTGTGACGAAAACATTGAGCCCCTGCCGCTGGATCCGGATGCGGATATTGTCGGCATCGGCGGGATGGCTGTCCAGTTTCCACGCCAAAGGGAACTCCTCGGGTACTATCGCGAGAAAGGCTACCATGTCGTGGCTGGCGGGAGCTATGTCTCCTTGTCGCCCTCATCCTATGAGGGGCTTGTGGATACCTTGATAATTGGTGAGGCCGAACTGATCTGGCCAGCGTTCTGCCGCGATTTCGAACAGGGTATAGCAGCCAGACGCTATCACCAGGCAGTCCCGGTCGATCTCCGGCATTCGCCGACGCCGCGTTACGACCTGATCAAGTTTTCTTCCTACACGACAGCCAGCCTGCAGTTCTCACGGGGATGTCCTTATCAATGTGAGTTCTGCGACATTCCCGTTCTTTTTGGCCGGAAACCACGGACCAAAACCCTTGAACAGATTCATGACGAACTCGACCTCCTGCGCCGATATGGCGTCCACAACGTGTTCTTCGTTGACGATAACCTGATTGGACATCGGCCACGTGCCCTGGCCTTGCTCGAGTTTCTAACAGAATACCAGCGATGCCACAATTACCCGTTCTCGTTTGGTACCGAGGTATCGGTCAATCTCGCAACCGACCGTGAGCTTCTCTCCAGGGTCCGCGCTGCCGGATTTCATTGGGTCTTCCTCGGCATCGAAACACCCGAAACGGAAAGCCTGGCCGAGACAGGGAAAAAACAGAACCTGAGGGGTAGCCTGCTGGATGCCGTCCGCGCCTTTTACCAGAACGGAATCGACGTGTTCAGCGGTTTCATCGTGGGCTTTGATCATGATTCGGTCAAAACGTTTGAGCGCCAGTACCATTTTATTGAAGCATCGGGCATCCAGGTTGCCATGCTGGGTCTTCTCACGGCCGTACCACGGACACCGCTTTACGAACGGCTGAGACGGGAGAATCGACTGCGGGCCCATGTGCAACCCGGGGACAATACCGGCGGGCAGACAAACATTGTGCCCCTCGGCATGACCTATGATGAACTCACCGTCGGCTACGCGGCCCTCTATGAACGTCTGACGAGTTATCGTGCGATGGCCATGCGTATCCGCAACAAGTTCCGTTTTTATCGCAAAAACCATCATTCATTCCGGCATCACGCGAACGAGCGTCATGCCGGGCGCACCCTCTGGCGGCTGGCTATCCGTGGAATCCTGAGGAGCGGAGTGGTCTGCGGCGCGCGATTCGTATGGAGCCTCGGTCATGTGCGCCCATCGCTCTGGCCAGATGCCTGCCAAGATTGGGCCGCTGGCTTCTCCATCCGGGAATATGCCAGGCGTTACGTCTGCCACCCAACATTCCGCGAACGACTGTCGATCGAAAGACACGTCGTCCAACTTCTCCGCAAGCTCCAGGAACCGACCGCTAATGGAATCTTCAGGATTCAATTTGAGCGTCTATCCAGACCGGTGCGGCTTCGCATGGTCGTTGGAAGATCCTGCCAGTCCGCAGACCTGAAGTCTGCCCTGAACCTGATGAACCGTCTGCTGCGGAGATTTCGGACTCTCACACTGGTCCTTGAGTTCAAGGATGCGCCGATTAGTCATCACGTACATATTGGACAGTGGATGGATCGGCTGAGACACGCCGGTGATCGCATCAGCATCGAGTGGGACAAACCCCTGATGCCTGGCATTGACTCCTCCCGTTTCGCCGTTGCAACACGCATCGCAAGCTGAAGCTCGTCCAGATGTCCCTGAACAGCTTGCGATCCTTTGTTGATGAGCTCAATCAGTGCGGGGAACTAAAAAAGATCGACGTCCCCATCGATCCTCAGTTCGAAATTACTGAGATCTCTGACCGGGTCTTGAAGCGAGGAGGGCCTGCCTTGCTCTTTACACGGCCCGTGGGGCAGACCCTGCCGGTCCTGACGAATCTCCTCGGGACACCCGACCGGGTGGCAAGGGCACTCGGACGCCGCACAATCGGGGATCTGCGCGAGTTCGGCGAGCGACTGGCCCTCTATCGCGAGCCGGAACCACCTCAGGGTCTGGCGGATATACTCGGCCACCTGGAACTGATGCGGGGTGCGCTCAAAATGCCTCTGCGCCGGATCCATCGTCCGGCTTGTCAAACGCATCAACTAACAGGAAACGACGTGGATTTAAGCCGCCTGCCACTGGTCACCAGTTGGCCAGGCGATGCTGGACCCTTGATCACCTGGGGTTTGACAGTAACGCGGGGACCAGTTCGCGAGCGACTCAACGTTGGGGTCTACCGCCAGCAGGTCATCGACCACAACCGCCTGATCATGCGTTGGCTGCCCCACCGCGGGGGCGCACTGGATTTCAGGGCATGGCGCGGGGCCCATCCGGACAAACCCTTCCCGGTCGCCGTAGCAATTGGTGCAGATCCCGCGATGCTGATCGCCGCAGCGATGCCGATTCCCGACCATTTCTCGGAGTATGCTTTCGCTGGCCTGCTGAGAGGATCCCGTACGGAGATTGCCCCCTGTCTGTCCCACGATCTCAGTGTTCCGGCGCAGGCCGAGATTGTCCTCGAAGGCTTCATCCACCCGGATGATACGGCTGTCGAAGGTCCGTTCGGTGACCATACCGGCTACTATGACGAGGTGGCCCCCTATCCGGTCATGACCGTTACCCGGCTCACCCATCGCGATGACCCCATCTTTCACGCCACCCATACCGGGCGCCCTCCGGATGAGCCATCCGTCCTAGCGGCCGCTCTGAACGAGCTTTTTATCCCGATCCTCAAACGTCAGTTTCCGGAAATCATCGACTTCTATCTTCCTCCCGAAGCCTGCAGCTACCGGATGGCCTGTGTGAGCATCCGTAAGGAGTATCCAGGCCAGGCCAGGCGGGTCATGTTTGGCATCTGGAGCTTTCTGCGCCAGTTTCTTTATACCAAGTACGTGATCATCACGGACGACGATATCGACGTTCGCAACTGGAAGGATGTTCTCTGGGTATTAAGTACCCGCGTGGACCCGAAGCGTGACATTTTCTGCATGGATGCGACTCCCGTCGACAATCTGGATTTCACATCGGCAACTACCGGGCTCGGATCCAAGCTCGGAGTGGATGCCACGAACAAGGGTCCGGGCGAAACGAGCCGCACATGGGGACGTCCGATCATCAAAGACCCCGAGATCGTCGCACGCATCGATCGTCTCTGGTCAGATCTCGAACTCGGGTGAGTACCAGACGCCTGGAATCGCATGTACGATCAGGTGATCGGTCACCCGTTGTGGTAGGACTGAGTGGCGCATCAGGAACCATTTACGGCCTGAGACTCATTGAACGATTACTCATCGCCAACCGTGAAGTTCACGTGGTCGTGACCGATTCGGCACGAACGGTCATGGCAATGGAAACGGAACTGACCCTGCCCGATGAACCGCTTGCAATCGAACGAATACTGAACACACACTTCGCCCCGATCACCGATGCACGCGGGCATCTGCGTGTTTTCGGTGAACGGCAGTGGACGGCGCCGATGGCCAGTGGATCGGCCCGCGTAGATGCAATGGCCATCTGTCCATGCAGCATGGGCATGCTTGCAGCCATCGCGACCGGTGCGAGCCATACCTTGCTCGAACGGGCCGCTGATGTCATGATCAAAGAGCGCCGCAAGCTCGTTCTGGTACCCAGAGAAACCCCTTTGAGCTGTATTCACCTCACACACATGCTCCATTTGTCGCAATCCGGAGTCGTGATGCTTCCGGCCTGCCCGGGCTTTTATCATCCCCCCCTGTCAGTTGACCGCCTCGTCGATTTCGTCGTCGCTCGCACCCTCGACCATCTGGACGTTGAACACGATCTCACACCCCGGTGGGGATTTTCAGGATAGGCCGTGCGTCACCTATCACGGCACCTGATGCAACCATCCGGGCCACCAAAGTCAGAAAGGAGTCTAGGCTCGTGATTTCCTTGATCCGTATCAAGCATCCTCCCAACTTCGGCTTTTACAATGGTAGGGTGTCCAACCGCATCCGCCAATGGATCTTGTTGCACCTGCCGGCAGCCCCGGCTCCCTGAAAGCGGCTTTGGAAGCCGGCGCAGATGCCGTCTATCTCGGCTTGCGCGATGCAACCAACGCGCGTAACTTTCCCGGGCTCAACTTTGCACCGGCGCAGCTCCACGAAGTCGTCGAGACAGCCAAACGGTTTCAGGCTCAGATATACGTTGCCATCAATACCTATGCGCGTGCCGGCAAATGGGCTGACTGGAAGGCCGCCGTAGACCAGGCCGCCGAAGCGAATGTCTCTGCACTCATAGCAGCCGATCTTGCGGTCCTCGGTTACGCATCTCGGACCTACCCGGATCTCCGCCTGCACCTTTCCGTACAGGCCTCCGCCACGAATTGGCGCGCGCTCCGGCTTTACCGGGATCTGTTCAACATTCGCCGTGCAGTGCTTCCCCGCGTGCTCTCATTGACCCAGATCGCGCGGCTTGCTGAACACGACGTCGTCCCGCTTGAAGTGTTCGGATTTGGCAGTCTCTGCATCATGGCCGAGGGGCGTTGTCTGCTGTCATCCTATGCCTGTGGGCATTCCCCCAACAACTATGGTGCCTGTTCTCCCGCCGAAAGCGTGGCTTGGATACCGACCCCAGGGGGACTGGAAACGCGTGTTGCGGGCATTCTGATCGACCGTTTCGCACCGGAGGAAGCTGCGGGTTACCCGACAATCTGCAAGGGACGATTTCGTGTCGAGAACCGGATCCGCCATGTCTTTGAAGAACCAACCAGCCTCAACACATTGGATATCTTGCCCAAACTGGCTGCGCTCGGCATAGAGGCGATCAAGCTCGAAGGCCGACAGCGCAGTCCAGCATATATTGCCCAAGTGGTCCGAACCTGGCGTGCTGCACTGGATGCCTGCCAAAGGGATCCGGTGCACTTCGTGCCCGAGAGCGCGTGGGTACAAGCCCTGGGCAAACTTTCGGAAGGGCAACAGACGACACTGGGCGCTTACGCCCGGGTATGGCGTTGAGCGAATCCCCTATGCGTCTTGCGCTTGGCCCGGTTGGTTATCACTGGAACAACGATCAGCTTCTTGCCTTCTATAATGATATCGCTGAAGCACCTGTTGACATTGTCTATCTCGGCGAGACCGTATGCTCAAAACGGCGCAGTCTGGGCTGGATGCAGTGGCTTGAGATCGGACGCATGCTGAAGGATCGCGGCAAAGAGATTGTCCTGTCCACCTTGACCGTTGTCGAAGCAGAATCTGAACTCTCGCAGATCGAGCGGGTCTGCAGCAATGGAGAGTTTCTGGTGGAAGCCAATGATGCAGCGGCTGTTCACATGCTCATGGAAAACGGTCTTCCGTTTGTCGCAGGCGCTTCACTGAATGTTTACAATGAACGGACGCTGGCACAACTACGGGATCTGGGGCTCTTCCGCTGGATTCCGCCTCTCGAGATATCGGGTGCCGCACTGGCCACCATGATCCGGATGCTAGGTTCGGATCACTTGGAAACCGAGCTTTTTACACTGGGCCGGATGCCACTTGCCTACTCGGCCCGCTGTTTTACCGCACGGGCACATGGCTACACCCGGGATCATTGCCATTTCATCTGCGGACGCTATCCCTCCGGAATGGCGGTTGAAACCCAGGAAGGGCAGCCCTTTCTGACCCTGAATGGGCTTCAAACTCAATCCGCGCGGATTGTAAACCTTCTGCCCTACTGGCGCGAGGCTGCCCACGCTGGAGTCGGCATTCTCAGAATCAGCCCGGATGCCAGTAACACTCCCGCGTTGCTACACCGGGCCCGTGTGGCATTGGACAGGGGAAATATACCAGAGGTAGCTGATCTGATCGGCGCCCCGGAATGCGACGGTTATTGGCTGGAGCAGGCGGGCATCATCACCTCGTCTGCTCCATGCGTCTGAACAGCGTCTCGGCTCCTCTCAGTACGGACCAGACCGGAAACGGCAAGTCATCACGGTCGATTCCATCGAGTGCATTTTTGGTTTCGAGACCGAGCGCCACATTCCCGCGGATCGTAAGCTGCTGGCGAAAGAACAGACTATCTGCATCAACCTGGCCAGCTGCCATCCGAAGGAGATCAAGTGTCGATGCTGTGATCGTGGTATCCGCACACCCACTCGGCAGCAAGCGCAAAAGGCGTTTGTGACAGGTCAGCGATATTCCATAATCAGCATCCGACGCAACGACCGAAACAGCTTGATCCGACAGGAAGTCGAAGGTGCCAGCCGCCAATGGTTTTCTCAGCGCATAGTTGAAAATCTGTTCCACGAGTGCATTTCTGAGCGGAGCGGGCATCCGGCTTCCCCAGTTCAGGACTCTTGCCGGGAGCATGGGCACGCCATCACCCAAGCGTTTCAGAAACGCGCGCAGAACCATATCTTTCATGCTATCCGGCGTACGACGGTCACGCCTTGATCTAGGTCATATGCAAAAGATCAGCACAGGTCCACAATCACTCGTCAAACGGGATTGCCCGGCGCGACCGGACATGGCCCATCCCGAACCTTCGCCCTGACGTCCACTGTCCCATAGCGATCCGGCGTACGCAGATGACCCCATCCTCGCAACCCGCACAACGAGACCGTCTCAATGCAATACGGCGCCGGATTGACCGGTTAGACGACCGACTGGTTTTATTATTGAAACTCAGAAGTGAGCTGGTTGAGCAGGCACAGGACATCAAGAAACTCATCGGCCTGCCCGCACGCAGTCCGGAACGTGAGCTCGAGATCTTTGCCCGTTGTAGAGCCTCGGCCGAACGCTACCGTCTCAATCCTGCAGCCACGAGCAGGATCGTTTCAGCCGTACTCCAAAACTCCCTGCAGATGGCGGGCAGTGTAGACACCGGGCAGGTTGAACACCTGGCGGACATGCATCCAGGAATCGAAGATGCTGAGCCCGGTTGAGATGCGCGATGAAAGAAATGGCCCCGTTCGCGGTCCATTTCGAAGCCCTTCCGAAGCGGCGGCACCGCCTGATCCCATGCCTGTCAAACCAATGGAACCCGCTATGAAACCAGATGCTTCATTTCTGAACGCATGTTTCTTGGGTGCCTATGCCGAGAACAACGATCTCTTCGAACGTCTTCTGGTCGAGCTGCTACGCGATCATATTTATTGGCGCCGCAACTTCCACCCCGACGACCCACCTCCCATCCCGCCGTTTGCACAGCAGGATGCGGCCTATGTCGATTTTGTGTCTCGACTGCGCCATGAACTACAGATGCTGACCGCACGTCTCAAGCGATCGACGCCCCTATCCAGTCCACGCTATATGGGGCACATGGTCTCTGACCCATTGCTGCCCGGGCTGCTCGCCCAGATGATCACGATCCCCTATAACCCGAACAACGTTTCAAGCGATGCATCAGCTGGCACGATCGATCTCGAAATCGACGTCGGCCTGCAACTGGCGCGCATGCTGGGTTTTCCCCACGATGAGGCGGCACCGAACTGCGCATTTGGCCACCTGACATCAGGAGGAACTGTTGCAAACTACGAAGCGCTCTGGATTCTGCGTGCCTTGAAATACCTGCCATTGGCGATTCAGACCGCGGTCAATGTGTGCCATCTCGAAGTGACATTCAACGGGCGTCTGCTGCAATCCTATGACGATTGGGAGCTGTTCAACCTTTCGGTTGACAGCGCGATCGCCCTTGCGGAAACGTGTCGCGATCAAATGCAGGGGGACACTGCAAAGCTGCGCGCATTTCTCGAAGCACTTGAGTCCAACCGGATCGAGACACTCGGATGTATTGATTTTCATCACGCCCGGGGAGCACTCAAGCCTCCTGTGATCCTGATCGCGCAAACAGCCCATTACTCCTGGAGAAAAGCCTGTAAGCTCCTGGGGCTCGGGCACAATCATCTCCGCCTGATGCCGACGGATGGTATGCGCATGGATACGGACGCGCTCGAGCAAACCCTGTCCACCTGTGCCAGTCAGCACGTGCCGGTTCTCGCCGTGGTCGGCATCCTGGGAACCACGGAATACGGAACATTGGATCCCATACACGAAATCGTGCGTTTGCGAAATGCCTGGAACCAAAAGGGACTTGGCTTTGCTGTCCATGTGGACGCCGCGTGGGGCGGCTATCTGGCCAGCCTATTTCGTGAAGAATCCGGTGACCTGCGCCCACGCGAGCAGGTGCGGCAGGCGTTCCACTACTTTCCATCAGCGCGGGTTTATGAAGCGGTCGCCGCTCTCTCGGCCGTCGATTCGGTGACAGTGGATCCCCACAAGCTCGGTTACCTGCCCTACGGTTCGGGTGGTGCTTTTGTTTGCCGCGATCACCGGATGACGAATTCAGTCGCGGAGGATGTACCGTACATCTTCACGGATCCCGAACACCGCATCAACCAAACCTACCGGGAACGATTCCGGGAACTCGGCCGCTTCATTCTCGAAGGATCCAAACCCGGTGCTGCAGCAGCGGCCGTATATGTGACGCATCGAACGTTACCGTTGGATCATGCCCATCTGGGCCAGTTGCCCCAACTGAGCATCCAGGCAACCGAACATCTCTATGACCTCATGAAAAACATGGCCGAACGTCTGGCGGGACTGATCCATGTCCACATTCCTTTTGAACCCGATTCCAATCTGCTCTGCGTCGCTTTTAATCCTGCGGGAAACACAAGTGCCCGGCATATGAACGCGTTTGCATACCGTGTGTACGCCCATCTCCGCGTCGATCGGGCCCGTCCGCTTCAGGCACAACAGTTTTTCAGCTCCTCAACGCTGCTTTATCCGGATTCACTCGCGCCCACCGAGCGCAGTCGGATCCTCAACGCTTTGGGTTTGATCGGACCGAACCAACCCGGTGTGCTGGACACGAACTCGATTTTCGTTCTGCGACACACGCTGATGAATCCCTGGCTCCGAGATTCAGTCAATCAAATCGATTACGTTGCGGAGTATTGCTCCCATCTGGAATCCCTGCTGCGTAGGGAACTCGACCATCCACCATCTGGTGAACAAAATGATGGTACGTGCAGTGGCGGTTGCCACGAATGAGCAATCCGGTAACCCGGCGCTCCTGCGTCCAAAAATGCGGGCCGGGCAAGATTTCGCCCCTCCTGACACGGGTCATACTGCGCACCGTCTGAACCCGTATCATGGGCGGATCCAAACGGGGCAGGCATAATAGACCCCACCTTGGATCCCATGAGGACAAGAACCCTTGACCCGGATGCTGATCTTCATTTTTGCAACGCTCTTCGGCCTTCTCGGCTGGTGGCTGGGATCGTATCTCGGTGTCATGGGCGCATGGATAGTCTCCGGATTGGGTTCCATCCTGGGCGTGTATTGGGGCTGGCGCATCGTTCGTGACTACTTGTAATCACGACACCCGATCACGAAGCGGGTACCGAACGTCCGAACGCACGTCATCGGCAGGTTGAAAACCGGATCCGATACGTTCGGAAGCACACGCCGGGTGCGTAAGGGAGTTAGCGCACACGCAGAGTAATATCGCCGCTCAGGGTATGGATCTTCACAGATGCGCCGTGCTTGCCACTCACAAAATCAAGGATCCGGCCGGGTCCGTACGCGCTTTGTCGGCGCGCGCTCGGACCAAAGTTGTTTCTGATGCTGCCGCTCAAAGTGGACACGTAGAAACGTGCGTCCGGATGTGGACTCAAAAGTACGTCGATATCCCCACTCACGCTGGTCAGGACATACCGACCCTGGCTAAGCACGGGTCCATCGAACCGGACATTTCCAGAGGTTGAATGGAGTAACGCACGGGTCATACGCAAATGATCCGACGCCTGGATCGAACCACTCACACTGCTCGCCCGCACCCAGCCGCGGATCGCCTGGAACGAGACCCCACCACTCACGGTTTGCGCACGGATCCTGGCAAGCGGGGCAGATCCGGCGATGCGAACGGTCCCACTCACAGATTTCACCGTGATCACATGGGACTGGGATTGAAGCAGCACGTTCCCGCTGACACTCTTCAGGTGCGCAACTCCCGCAAGCCCGCTTGCTTGGATCTCGGCGCTTACCGTCTTCACAACCAGGCGGCTTGCAATCGGCACATCCACGACGAGATGCGTGCCCCGGACGTTCATCGCATACTCCGGGAGCACCACACGGATCCGGATCCAGCCCTTACGGGCATGAACGGCCAGACGTTCACTCCCCGCACCCAGCGTGCCCGAGACGTGTACGGCATCCCGTTTCCAGCCATAAACCGTAACCGAGCCGGCGGTATTGTTGATCAGAACCCGCTCCATCGGAGTTGCCGCATGGGTCAGATTGATGGGACGCGAGTGTGCCATGGGCATGTGGATGAGGAACCAGGATGCCCCGATCAGAGCCCAGACACGCGTGGACGGAGATAACCAGTGCGTTGATATCGACGTTTTCATAACATGATCCTCGGGTTGGATTGGATTTGGGCTTCTTCGACGCTCGTCATGAATCTTGCTCGCTCGCTCTCGAGATGGATCATGAGATCACTCAGGCCAGGAGTATCCGGATGGCGGGTCATGGCCCGAGCGAGCGCAAGTTGCGCATGATGAAGAATGAGCAGATTGGAGATCAGGACTGACCGCGTGGCATACGGCAAGTATGGATCGTGCGCTGCGCGCCAGACAAGATCCATCGATGGGTCTCTCCGGTTCACGACTTTCTCCGCGAAGGCGGCGGTACTCCTGCCCGCAGGGGGCCCCCGCTGCAACCAGTTCCCCGCAGGGGCCCACCAAACTCCCACTGCCATCAGAACGACCGCTGCGGCAATTGCAAGAGAGCCTCTAACCCATCCGGATCGCCTGGGTGCCAGCTTTCGGGAGATATCCGGCCATAGATCGCGTTCCGGGGCAAGCGTGCGGAGGGCACCCCGCACCGCTTCGGCAACTTTTCGACCCTCATCCTCCCACAGGTCAGTCATGGGACGAGTCGTCTCCGCAAAATCCGGCGCGCGCGATGCAGATGCGCTTTTGAGGTCCCGACCGCGAGGTGCGTCATGGATGCGATCTCGGGATGTCCATAGCCTTCGATATCATGCAGGACGAATACAACCCGGGCACCCAATGGAAGCTCGCGGATCGTCCGGTCCAGATCGAGTGCCAGCTCAAGTGGAGCATCGCTACTTGGAACCCGTTCCGCTTCATCTGTGTCTGCCGGCGCAAACGAAAGACTTCGGCGCAGCTCTGCACGGTAACGCGCCAAAACGGTGTTCACGGCGATCCGGTAGAGCCAGGAACCAAACGCCGCTTCCCCGCGAAAGCGGCCCATGGACTGCCACGCGTGGATAAACGCTTCCTGGGTGCATTCTTCAGCACTATGGACCTCGCCCGACAGGCGCAGACACAAAGCATAGACATGCCCGATATGGAGTCGGTAGAGTTTCTCAAATGACGAAACATCGCCTTGCCTTGCGCGATAGACGAGTTCTTCTTGGGCACCACGACATTCGGCCTGGTTCCCAAAGCTGTCCAGAGGGGAGCATGTGTCTTCCATACCCTTTTAGATGCCTTTTCGGCTCGCTGGGTTTACCGCACTACCTTACATGGAACAGATTCGGGTCTCCAGAACCCAATATCACTCCTTGTTGCACCAATCCAACTCAAGCGTATTCACTTATCTTTTCGGAACTTTTCCCGCGCGCCATGATCCAACACACCGACATATTTGTATGTCGACTTAATCTACCTTTTAAAGAACATGGGGGAACCCTATGAAAAGATTCATATTTAGCATATCTTTCATCGGAGCTGGCATTTTGTCTGGCTGCCTGCTCGCTCCAGTCGCCATGGCCAAGCCCATGCCCATGGCTCCCAAACCCGCCCATTCCCGTTCTGTGGTCACCCATGGCAGCGTGGTCATCAACGGCAAGACCATCCGTTATACGGCGCGGGCCGGTACCCTCATCATGCGCAACGCGAAGATGCAGCCCATTGCAAGCATCTTCTATGTAGCCTATACGCGCGATGGAATTTCAAATGAACAGGATCGGCCTATCACTTTCGCGTATAACGGCGGACCCGGTTCATCGACGGTCTGGCTCCATCTGGGCGGCATCGGTCCCTGGCGCGTTGCGGTTCCAACCAATGCCCAATCGTCCCCCCCTCCCCCCTACCCCATCGTCAAGAATCCTGACAGTATCCTCAATCGAACCGACATCGTCTTCATCGATCCCGTAGGCACAGGCTATAGCCGCATGCTCGGTCAGGCGAAGCCCCAGCAGTTCTGGGGCATTGATGCCGATGCCCATTCGGTGGGCGCCTTCATCATGCGCTACCTCACCAAATTCAACCGCTGGAACTCACCCAAGTTCATCCTCGGCGAAAGTTACGGTACCACCCGCTCCGCCGTTCTCTCAAACTACCTCCAGCACCACGGCGTCCAGCTGAACGGCGTCATCCTCCTCTCCTCCATCCTCAACTTCGAAACCGCCTCCTTCGCCCCGGGCAACGACCTCCCCTACATCCTCTACTTGCCCTCCGAAGCTGCAGTCGCCTGGTACCACCACCGACTCAACCCCCGGCCCAAAAACCTGCCCGCCTTCCTCAAACGGGTCGAGCACTTCGCAACCGGCGCCTATGCCCACGCCCTCATGATGGGAGATACCCTGAATCCGGAGGTCAAAAGCCAGGTCATCGCCAAACTCGTCCGCTACACCAGCATTCCCGCCCATCTCTGGCGCCGCGCCGACCTCCGTATCACCGGATCCGAGTTCCAAGGCCTTCTCCTCAACTCGGAAAACAAACAGACCGGACGACTGGATGCCCGCTACGATAACTACAAACTCGTTCCGATGCTGCCCTTGCCCGTCTATTCAACGATGACCTCGGCCATCGACGGGGCATTCACTGGCGCGTTCAACTGGTATGTCCAGAACATCCTGCACTATCACACTCGCCACCATTACGACATCCTGAACTACGCGGTCAATCGAAGCTGGATCTGGAAGCACAATCCTGCGATTCCGACGCTCGGGGGCGGCTGGCCCGGTTATCCCAATGTGGCCCCGGATCTTGAGCGTGCGATGGTCACGAATCCCCATCTTGAGCTGCTCGTGAACAACGGCTACTTCGATCTCGGTACGCCGTTCTTCGCAACGGTCTACACGATGGAGCACCTGGGACTCCCGAAAGCGCTCCAGAGCCACGTGCACCTCAAGTTCTATTATTGCGGGCACATGCTCTACCTCCACCATGCCTCGCTTAACGAGCTACACGCCAACCTGGATCACTTCATCCGTATGGCAGCCCACGACTGACCTACTCAAGCTGCACGGAGTGGAAACACAAATCAACCCGGGGCATCTCGCCCCGGGTTTTTTTTACCGATCGTCGCCGACGGACGGAAGTCACGCACGCGTATCCCGGAGAACTTCATGAACCGACCCACCCGACTGCCGCTCATCGCTCTTGGCGCACTGACCGCCTTCTGGTGCCCCTGGGCACGTGCCCATGCAACAGCTGCCCCATCCAAGCCTTTCCTATCTCCCGCGATCCATTCCCGCTCCGTGATCACCCACGGCAGCGTGGTCATCAATGGCAAGACCATCCGTTATACGGCGCGGGCCGGTACCCTCATCATGCGCAACGCGAAGATGCAGCCCATTGCCAGCATCTTCTATATTGCCTACCTGCGCAGAGATATCCGGAATGAAAGTCTTCGCCCGATCACCTTCGCCTACAACGGCGGACCCGGATCAGCCGCAAACTGGGTCGATTTTGGAGGGTTGGGTCCCATGCGGGTCGCACTCCCGCCACATTCGGGTTATGCAAAAGCCCCACCCTACGCCATCCTGCCCAACCATCTCAGCATCCTCAGGCGTACGGATCTTGTTTTCATTGATCCTGTCGGCACCGGCTTCAGTCATACGATCGGTCAGGCGAAGCCCCAGCAGTTCTGGGGCATTGATGCCGATGCCCATTCGGTGGGCGCCTTCATCATGCGCTACCTCACCAAATTCAACCGCTGGAACTCACCCAAGTTCATCCTCGGCGAAAGTTACGGTACCACCCGCTCCGCCGTTCTCTCAAACTACCTCCAGCACCACGGCGTCCAGCTGAACGGCGTCATCCTCCTCTCCTCCATCCTCAACTTCGAAACCGCCTCCTTCGCCCCGGGCAACGACCTCCCCTACATCCTCTACTTGCCCTCCGAAGCTGCAGTCGCCTGGTACCACCACCGACTCAACCCCCGGCCCAAAAACCTGCCCGCCTTCCTCAAACGGGTCGAGCACTTCGCAACCGGCGCCTATGCCCACGCCCTCATGATGGGAGATACCCTGAATCCGGAGGTCAAAAGCCAGGTCATCGCCAAACTCGTCCGCTACACCAGCATTCCCGCCCATCTCTGGCGCCGCGCCGACCTCCGTATCACCGGATCCGAGTTCCAAGGCCTTCTCCTCAACTCGGAAAACAAACAGACCGGACGACTGGATGCCCGCTACGATAACTACAAACTCGTTCCGATGCTGCCTGCGCCGCTCTACTCAACGATGTCGGATGCGATCAACGGTCCGCTCACGGATGCTTACAACTGGTATGTGGAAAACGTGCTGCATTACCATTCCAGAAGACACTACACCATGCTGAGCGATAAGGCTCTCAGGTTCTGGAAGTGGAAGCATCAGCCTGCCTTTTTCTTTCCCGGCGCGCGCGCGCTCGGCTATCCGAACGTCGCCCCGGATCTTGAGCGTGCGATGATCACGAATCCCCATCTTGAGCTGCTCGTGAACAGTGGCTACTTCGACATGGGGACTCCGTTCTATGCGACCATGTACACGATGGATCACCTGGGATTGCCGCAAGCGCTCCGGAATCATGTCCATCTCAGGTTCTACTACAGCGGGCACGTGCTCTACATCAGTCGCGACTCACGCCACGCGCTCGAAGAAAATAT
Organism: Pseudomonadota bacterium; assembly: GCA_021798795.1. Lineage (GTDB taxonomy): Bacteria > Pseudomonadota > Gammaproteobacteria > JAKAQQ01 > JAKAQQ01 > JAJZNM01. Next base: position 32,902 of record JAJZBR010000002.1, on the reverse strand, counting down.
TGACCGATTTATCCTGGCATCCACGCGGGAGTGAGCGACCCGTCCGGATCGGGGGCGACCTGGAACCGGATCTCGATCCGGACGAACAGTCGCCCCGGCATACGGTATCGATCTTAGTTGGGGGTATAGGAGAACGATTGCCCCGCGACTGAAACCCCAGCATAAAGACCGCCTTTGGGCATCGTGAACACGCGGTAACCATGCGCGGGCAGATTTGTCCGGATGAGCTGGCGTCCATGGTTGGGAACGGATGCTCCGACCCGTGAGCTATACTGGCCCGCTCCATATCCTGCGCTGGCCGACGCACCCGCGGTAATAGCGGTTGCTTCGGCTTTTGCAGACAGGGTGAAACGTCCACTCGTAAATTTCTTGAATGTTTTGGGCCCCATGAAACAAATAATCTCGCGGTAGGCTTCGCCACCGATGAGGAACCCAACGGATACCTGCGTGACGCTCGCCGTGCCAACCTCATGGCCACCCTGAAAGACCTGCCCCAACCCTCGTGCGCCCGCCACAATGAATCCGCCTTTCCCAATCGTTGGAAATACTGCGTAGCCATAGGCATGCTGCAGGTAGGAACCGATTTTAGGGTCGGCATGAGTAAAGACCAGTATGGTGCTTTTGACCTCTGCATTGGCTGACGACGTCTTGAATGTACTCGATGTCGCACAGGCACCGAGCAAAAGCGGCAAAGCCGCCCATGCAATCATCCGGATTCGACGCATGACTCAACCCTCATATGACCCTGATGAGTGATTATAGGCCTCGGCATGCGATCCTGCCATGCCAACCGCAAAGAAGACTCTCCTGCGATCGGGTAAACCGGAGGCGCGATCACGCGCGTTCGTAGCGGAATGTCCACGGCACCGTGCCCGTCAGGACTTTCCACAATACCCGGATGATGGTCACATGCGAACCAGCCAATCAGGGCTCTGCAAAGGTCAGGCTGGATGCCATCGGCATCCCGTTTCAGCTACGAAATGGAGCCGGATGAAGTCTCTCAAGTGCTTCGCGAGCATGATGGAAGCATCTCGATGGGATCCGCTCCTGCTTCGAGAAAAAGGTTTCGTTGGGCTGATCGGTATTGACCTGTCAAGCCCTACGTTTTAAATCGTTTCATGACGTCTCGGTTCAGTAGTCAGTGTGTTGAGAGCGGAACGGACGGCATAACGACGATTGCTCTGTCTGATATACGCGGATTGGGTACCGCATGAGAAGTGATCTGTCGTGGCGCTGCCTCGCTCTAGCGTCGAGGATCATGCCGTTTCCGGATGCCTCCTAGCCCGTTCGAGGGTTCTCCGATCGTTGCCCATTCTGCTCACAACACGCTGCGTCATCATGATGACCTCCGTTACGTTTGGGTCGGAACAGACGATGCCGGTACGACCTGCCCAATAGCCCAAATATCTAACAAGTCGCTCCACTGGCCCCCCTGTGCCAATATGATGTGAACGTCCGCCGGGAGACCGGCAAGGAGTAGGTAGTGCCAGTCCACTGCGATGAAGGTGTAGCGAACCACATTAGCCCAACCTGCGCAGAATCGACTTTGAGGTAACTGCGAATCAATGACTTAGGGTATAAAAGTCGGCACTACCTCTTGTTTCAGCCATGATGCGTGTCGTGGGCGTCGCCACATCGACCTCGGGCAGCCGGATACGCTTCGGCAACACCAGACCCAAACGATCCAGGAGTACCGCCTGCACGGAATCGGGTTATGTGATGCGGCACAGCCGAACCGCCCGGAGTTCTGGTGTAGGCTGAATGACATCGTGGGCATGAATGCGCGCGAGCTCCTCGAGCAGCGTGCGTGGCGAATGGCTCAGTCCCGCGTGGGCCCACCAGCACTCGAGCGTCTTCCACAGCCTTGCTGCTCTCACGGTATGTGGGCTATCGATCAGTCGGGGGCATACAGAAACGACTGGTCCGCGACCGAGATCGTCACGCAAAGATCACCTTTGATCATTGTCCATACTTGAATGGCACGAGCGGGTCGAATCGGGACCACAGGCGATCCGTAGCAAGCAGTGGTCCGGCATGAAGCGCATGAGCTCACGGTATGTGTGAAAGCATCGGCGGAGAGGTGAAACCGGTTCCGCACGAAGCGGGCAAAGGATTTACGATCCAGGAAAACAACGAGTTCGCGGTAGGGCTCACCACCGACCTGGAATCCGGGTGCCGCCTGTGTGAGGCTGGCCGTACCGACAACCTGACCGCCCCGGAAGACCTGGCCGAGCCCATATCCGCCCTTCAGCACAACTCGTGAGGCCCGAATCGCAGGAAACACGGCATACGCGTAAGCGTGTCGGAGTACATCCCGCATCCACGGGTATCTGCGAGTAAACGCATGGATCGCGTGCTGAACTTCTGAGTCGGCCACGGGTGACTGGAATGCCCCGGAAAGTGTACAGGCACCAAGAAGCAGCAAGCTCGCTACGCCAAAGCATCTTCCTGTTCCGCGCATGACACCCCGGTCTTTTCAACTCCAAGGAAGTGAATTATACCGACCGGGATCACGAAGTCGTATGCCTGAAAAATCCTCTGCCCGTATTGACACCACTTCGACAGGCCGCCTAAGCTATGAACCCCACCGTAGAAATGGGAAGCGCTCCGATGAGGCGTTATCTTGCATGCTGGCCTGTTGCAATTCTTCTGTTCATCCCGCTCTGTGCGCAGGCGCGCACCGCGCCGATCCATCTCAAGGCTTATCGGGCACTGGTGAAACTGGCTTCGCCACAGTTTTCGCCAGATGGCAAGCGCATTGCCTTCCTCACGATCAAGCCCGACTTCGTGCATGACCGATACGACACGACGCTTCGCGTAGTCGACACCCGCGGCGGGAAACCGGAGGCACTGGTTCGTGGCATGCGAGATCTCAAGATGCCACGCTGGTCACCCGACGGTCGCACCATCGCCTTCATAGCCAAAGTCTCGAAGCAGAAACCCCAGATCTATGTCATTTCCGTGAACGGTGGCACGCCCCACTGCATCAGTGACGCACACAACGGTGTCGAGCAGTTTTCCTGGAGCCCGGACGGCGACACCATTGCCTTGGTCACGCCCGACAACCCACTGGTCAGCAAGAAAGACGCGCGCATGCATCATGATCTTTTCGTCATTCATGATGACGACTACCAAATCACGCACGCACCCGCGCCTTCGCATATCTGGCTGCTGTCAGTCAAAACCGGTACTGCACGGCAGCTGACTTTTGGTCCCACCAGTGTCCTGGAGAACCCACCACCCTTTGCCGGGTCAATCACGGCGCCCGCTTGGTCGCAAAACGGCAAATGGCTCGTCTTCACCCGACAGATCGATGCCGACGCGAGTGATACTGACAAGACCACGATCGCGACAGTCAATGTCGCTACCGGTTCCGTCCGTCTCGTCACCACCCATCGCACCTATGAATACACCCCCGAGTTTGCACCGGACGGCGATGCAATTGCCTACCTATACCCTCACGGACCCGGCCCGGTCAGCGATATGGATATCTATGTCATCCCGAAGCCTGGCCAGCGCGGACGTGATGTCAGTGCAGATATGAACCGCGATGTCTATTCCGAATACGCATGGCTTACGGATGGACGCGGACTGGTTGCCGTCGTCAACGATCACGTCGGGACCCGTATCTTTCTCCAACCCCTGCATGGACCCGCGCACGCACTCGCGCTTGGCAGACTCAATCCGTCGCTCGTTGCGGTGTCGGCGCAGGGAGAGCTCGCATTTGTCGCCGACAACGCCGCACAACCGCCTGAACTTTATCTGCTGCGCACCATGAACAGCCGGCCGGTCGCCTTGACAGCATTCAACCGGACCTTCTCGACCTTTGCCTACCCCCGGAGCATCGAAGTCACCTGGCATGCGCCAGACGGGCAAATCAATGACGGTATTCTCACGTATCCCATTACTTACCGAAGCGGCAAACGCTACCCGCTTGTGGTCTATCTTCACGGAGGTCCCGAAGCGGCATCAACGGAGAATTTCGATTCGGGCGAGATCGGACCCCTGCGCGATCTGTTCGCGGCACGCGGTTATCTTGTTTTTGAACCCAACTATCGTGGCAGCGACAATCTGGGCAACGCGCATGAACATGCGATTTATCGTGACCCCGGTGCGGGCCCGGATCGCGACGTGATCTCGGGCATCAGGATGCTGGATGGCCAAGGGATCGTCAATCGCTCACGCATCGCAGTGGTTGGGCACTCTTATGGTGGCTACATGACGGCCTGGCTGATCACCCATCAACACTTCTGGCGTTGTGCGGTGGTGGCCGATGGGGTCGTCGACTGGACACAGGAGTATGAACTCTCCGGTGCCGGCAACATGGCGTGGACACGCGCATCGCTTGGAGGCAATCCGTGGGATCCGAACAGTGCGGCTCTTTATCGCACCGGTTCGCCGATCACCTATGCCAGTCAGATCACGACACCGACACTCATTCTCTCCGGCACCGCTGATATCACGGTGCCGATCACCGAATCGTTCGCACTCTATCACGCGCTCGCAAGCCGGCACATTCCGGTGAAGTTCATCGGGATCCCGGGCGCCTACCATCTCCCACAGAAACCCGTTGAACTTGAGCTCTACTACCGTGCGATCGACGAGTGGGTGACCGGTTACCTGAAGCGTTAAGCTACCCCGTCTGATCCCGGCATCACACAAAGGCACACGCGGGCCCCGAGTCGTTCTCCATCGTCGAAGACTATGATCACGCGAATCGATCGGCGTGACCTCACGCTTGAAATGATGCCGCAGAGAGGAGTCGAACCTCCGACTTGCTGATTACGAATCAGCTACTCTACCAACTGAGTTACTGCGGCACGTGTTCCAACCCGGGATGGTCCTTGAGTACACCCGCGACGGGCAGAATCGAAGTGGTTTTATTGTAAGCGATTTCAGACCGACGACCCAACTCCAATCGAGGTATCGGAGTCTCGCGTCCGGGATTCCGATCCCATCGAGGGGAGTTTGCCATGCGATCACTCGTACCGTGCTCGCCCCGCATCCTGCACCCTCCCGGTTATCCGGGCTCGAGTGAGACCCATTCACTGGTTTCCCAACTCTGTTTCTGCCCAAACCGGGTCATCTGGAATCTTTTCGCGAAAAACCTGTTCGCGATGCAATTTTTTTCACAGATCGCCCATCGATCCCGGTGCTCCGATCCGCCTGAAGCGGTATCATTCGAGGATCCGGGATCGGACAACCCAAGGAGCGTGCCGTTATCATGTCAGAACCTAGATTGGCAGCGACCGTTCACGTCAATGGCCAGGCAGAAATCCGAGTCCAGGGTTCCTGGACCCTGAAGACCTTGGCCGATCGGAAGCGGCTGAAGACAATGGAACAGGAAGTGAGCCGCCTCGCTTCGCGCTATCGGGAAGCCCCCTGGAACCTTGAGGCTGCGACCCTCGACCATTTCGGCGCCCTGGTACTCCGTGAGACCTGGATCCAGGCTCAGCCAGTCTCCTTAATCCAGACTCCCGCCCAGGCGAGCCTGTTTGCACGATGGGAGCATACCCCACCCTGCCTGCTCCAGAAAACAGGAGATCCTCTCCATGTCTGGTTAAGACCCACTCGTTGGATCGTCGAAACCCTGGGAGGCGTGCTCGCGACAGTGGGACTACTCATCAACCTGTTTGCCCTATTCCTGCGCCAGCTCGCCTCAAGCCTGATCCGGCCTCAGAAAGTACCCTGGGCCGGAATCAGCCGCGAAATCTACGAGATCGGCGTGAAGGGGATCGGGATCGTGGCACTCGTGGGTTCCCTGATCGGGATCGTGATCGGCTACCTCGCAGGCCTCCAGCTCCAGGGATTCGCCCTCCGGAGCTACCTCGTGTTCATCATCGGGATTTCCGTTCTGCGCGAGCTCGGCCCGATGCTGGCTGCCATCCTCGTGGCCGGGCGTTCGGGTTCCGCTATCACGGCCGAACTCGGTGTCATGAAGATCCGAGGGGAAATCGACGCCTTGCGTGCAATGGGAGTGGATCCCGCTTACCGTCTCCTGTTTCCGCGACTCGTGGCGCTCGCGGTCGTCATGCCGCTTTTGGTCGGCTGGAGCGATTTTTTCGGTCTCGCGAGCGGGCTCGGTGCCGCGGCGCTCACGCTCCACACCTCCTTCCCGGCCCTGGTGCGTGCCTTACCACAGATTGTCCCGATCGTGAACCTCTGGTTCGGGGTCATCAAAGGGCTCTGCTTCGGAGTGATCATCGGACTTGTGGCCACCCATCTTGGGTGGGAGGTCCGCGCGGATGCCGGGAGCCTGGGCCAGGAAACCACCCGCTCGGTCGTTCTCGCGATCACGCTCGTAATTGCGCTGGATGCCCTGGCGGCAGTCCTCTTCCAGCGCGTTGGGTTCTAGCACGATGGAACCGGCTGTCTCCTTTGAAAATGTCGAAGTGGACTACGACGGAAAACCGATTTTGACCGGCGTCGGATTCAACGTTCTACCGGGCGAGATCGTGGGCTTGGTCGGCGCCTCCGGCAGCGGCAAGACGACACTGCTTCGCCACCTGATCGGACTGAACCAGCCCGCTCAGGGCGAAATCCGGATTTTCGGTGAACGACTCAACCAGCTTCCTCACGCGAGTCGCCAGCATCTCAGGCAACGCATCGGCGTTCTCTTCCAGGGTGGCGCGCTGTTCAGTTCGCTCACCGTATTTGAAAACGTGGCGTTGCCGCTTAACGAACGGGGACTGGAGGACTCCTGGATCCAGCCGATGGTCTGCCTCGCGCTTTCGCTCGCGGGACTTGCTCCAGAAACGGCGCCGCTCATGCCTTCCGAACTCTCAGGCGGGATGGTGACGCGCGTGGCACTGGCGCGCTGTCTCGTCATTGAGCCCGAGCTGCTTCTGCTCGACGAGCCGACATCAGGCCTGGATCCAATCGTCTCGGACGCGTTTATCGCCGTCGTTCTGAATCTCCAGAAAAACCTGGGCATCACGGTTCTCATGATCAGTCATGATCTCCGCGCACTCAAGCGGCTCTGTCACCGGGTTATCATCGTGGGCGAGGGACGCCTGCTGGCGGAAGGCCGCATCGACAACCTCGAGCAATCACGGGATCCGCGCATCCGCGCGTTTTTCCGGCTGGATGAGGAAACCAACCCATGAAACGCCAAAAGTATGCCATCTTGAGTGCCCTGTTCGTACTCGGACTCACGGCGGGATTGATTGTTCTGGCGGACTGGCTTGCGGGAGTCAAATCCCAGCCGATGCGTCCGCTCACGATCCTGACCCGGGGTTCGGTCACAGGCCTCGTGACGGGGGCGCCGGTACTCTATCGCGGGATTGCCGCAGGACACGTGACCCATATCGGCTTTGACCCAAAAAACCTGAACCTGATCGAGATCGGAGTTGCCATCCGGAAAGACACACCGCTCGTCCCGGGCACCCGGGCCGAACTTGCGCTGGGCCTTCTATCCTCTTCCGCCATGATTGCGCTCACGCCACCTGTCCAAGCCCTCCACGGTCCCTATCAACTGCCGCACCCCTATCCTCGCACGCTCTGGATGACGCCAGCTCCCGAGTCCACGCTCCTCGCAAGCGGCGCGATCAGCGCCCAAAACCTGGTGGTCGTCACGAGACGCCTCGAAAAACTTCTGTCACCTGCAAACGAGCGTGCGATCCAGGAATCGCTCGCCAATCTGAACCGGAGCCTCGCGCTCGTTGTGAGAATCGAGCACCACCTCGGCGAGACCGCCCGTTCCCTTCCCGGAACCGAACGGGCGCTCAACCATCTCATGGACTCGGCCCAAACACTCGTTCGAAACAGCCAAGCCATCCCGAAAGCCGTCCGGCGCACGCTCGGCGAAACCGGGGCACTCGAACGCACGCTCGCGATCGGGACACTCCCGAAGCTCAACCGGACCCTAGATGAACTGAGCGGGATGGCATCGCATCTCTCCGCATTAAGCCGCACACTCGAGCAAAACCCGCAGGCTTGGCTCCTCGGGCACCGAAGTGAGCCGCGCGGACCACACCCGGGTGCAAGCGCCCATCGACACTAGACATCACGTGATGCCAACTTCCTCACCTGCGAGATGCACCAAGCATATCTTCCGAAACCAGGAGGATCATTCATGAGACTGCGCCACACCCTCGTCTGGGGAGGGCTTCTGTCCCTCCTGTCAGCCTGTAGCCTCTGGCCGAAGCTGCCACCCCCTCCCCGCATGCTCGACTTCGGTCCCCCGCACGGACGCCACTACCACGGTCCGATGCTTCCGCCCCTTGCATTCGCGGGCCTCAAGCCTGGAGTCGGCATGGCCGGGCGCGGGATCCATTACCGGTTGCTCTACCATCATCCACACGAACTCCGGGTGTACCCACAAGTCGCCTGGCTCGGATCACCTATCCGGCTTCTCAACACAAGGTTGAGAAATCGGTTCTCGGCTCTCAGTCGAGAAGGGGTCGCCCGGTATGTTCTCAAACTCACCTTGTCCGTCTGGGAAGAGGACTTCACGTCTCCTCAAAGCGCACGGGTCCGGATGGCGATCGATGCCACGCTCGCGCGTCCCCTGGACCAGGATTGGCAGATCCACCACATCTTCATCCTGAGCCAACGCGCGCCACCCGGCGTCTCGGGCGCGGTTGCCGGATTCGCCTCACTGGATCATGCGTTCGATCGGGCCCTCACGATCTGGGTCGCCCAAAAGACCCGCTCCAGGCAAACCCGAGTGGATCCTCCGCACGAGGGAGTCAGCACTCGATCACGTTGACCGCAAGTCCACCCTTAGATGTCTCCTTGTACTTGTTCTGCATGTCGAGCCCGGTCTCGCGCATGGTCGCAATCACCTGATCGAGCGACACCCGATGCTCACCATCGCCTCCAAGTGCGAGCCGCTGGGCGTTGATCGCCTTGATGGCTCCGATCGCATTGCGTTCGATGCAGGGAATCTGAACGAGCCCGCCGACCGGATCACAGGTCAACCCCAGGTTGTGTTCCATCCCGATTTCAGCCGCATTTTCGATCTGGGTCGCGCTGCCGCCCAAGGCCGCCGTGAGACCGGCTGCAGCCATGGAACAGGCGACGCCCACCTCGCCCTGGCAGCCCATCTCGGCCCCCGAAATCGAGGCGTTCAGCTTGTAGAGGATGCCGATCCCGCCAGCCGTGAGCAGGAAGCGGCGGATACCGAGATCGTTCCCGCCCTTCACGTGGAACCGGTAGTAGTGCAGAACAGCCGGAATGATGCCTGCGGCACCATTGGTTGGAGCAGTCACCACGCGGCCCCCGGCCGCATTTTCCTCGTTGACTGCAAGGGCGTAGGCGTTGACCCAGTCCATGAGGTCGAAATCATCGCGTTCGCGGGCACGCTCGAGCCTCCGGTACAGCACAGGGGCCCGCCGGACGACCTTGAGCCCGCCCGGGAGAATGCCATCGGCATGGAGCCCTCGAGTGACACAGGACTGGAACGCGCTCCAGAGCCGGTCGAGCGCCGCATCCACCTCACCCGCGCTTCGGATCGAACATTCGTTCGCGAGAATGAGATCGGGTATCGAGCATCTCTCGCGCGTGACAAGCGCGAGAAGCTCCGCGCCCGAGTGGTAGGGATAGGGCGCCCCGGGGAGCAGACCGCCCGCCCCAGGATCCGGATCATCGGCCTTGAGAATGAATCCGCCCCCGATCGAATAAAACTCCTCGGTCACCCGCGCACCGGATTCGGTCACGGCAGTGAAGCGCATGCCATTGCTGTGTCGCGGGAGAAGAGCTTCCGGATGGAAAAGAAGTTCCATGGGTTCATCGAAGGCAATCTCTTTTTCGCCGAGGAGACGGAGCGTTCGCGTGCTCCGGATCCGCTCGAGCCGCGAAGCAATCGTATCCGGATCGATCTCGCCCGGATCCTCCCCTTCGAATCCGAGCAGAACCGCCTTGTCGGTGCCGTGGCCGCGCCCGGTGAGCGCGAGTGAACCATAAAGCTCGCAATAAACCTGGCACACCGTGTTCCATTCGGGACGTTCGTGAAGACCCAGGAGAAACGCCCGTGCCGCCCGCATGGGGCCCACGGTATGTGAACTCGACGGTCCGATACCGACCTTGAATAACTCGAAAACACTGTACATGACTCTAGTCTAGCTCATTCCCGCAATTGAATTTGCGGCGGCCTAGTGCGTTTTCGAAGCCGATTCCTCGGAGAGATTAAGGAGCGTGGCATTGCCGCCGACTGCTGCGATATTGATGGTCAGAACCCGCTCGACGGCAAACCGGTTGAGATAGTTCGGACCGCCCGCCTTGGGGCCGGTTCCGGACAGACCCTGTCCGCCGAATGGCTGCACACCCATCACCGCCCCGACCATGTTGCGGTTGACATAGGTATTGCCGCAATGCGTTCCGGAGACTATCTCTCGCACGCCCCGGTCGATCCGTGAATGGATGCCGAGCGTGAGGCCATAGCCTGTCTCATTGATCTCCCGGATGAGCGAGTCGAGCCTGTGGGAGGCGAACCGGATGACGTGGAGGATCGGACCAAAGATCTCCCCCGGCAGATCCTTCACCGAGTCGAGTTCGATGATGCAAGGCGCGAAGAAGGTTCCCCGGGCACATCCTGCTGGAAGGGGCATTTCGTAGATGAGACGGCCCACCCCCTGAATGGTTTCCCGGTGATGCGCCAGTCGCGCGCGGGCGTCCTCGTCGATCACGGGTCCGATGTCCGTCGTGATCCATCCGGGATCCCCAAGCGAGAGGGTAGCCAGATGACCCGCGAGCATGGTGAGAACCCGCTCCGCAATCTCCTCCTGCAGGCAAAGGATGCGTAGCGCCGAGCAACGCTGCCCGGCTGACAGAAAAGCGGATTGGACGACATCCGTCACAACCTGTTCGGGGAGTGCTGTGCTGTCGACGATCATGGCGTTGACACCGCCCGTTTCGGCTATGAGGACCGGCAGCGCGCCTTCACGGGAAGCGAGCGCCCGCTGGATCAACCAGGCGGTATCGGTTGATCCGGTGAAGGCAACGCCCGCAAGCCCCGGGTGGATCGTGAGCGGTCCTCCGACCGAGGGTCCATCTCCCGGCAAAAACCCGAGTACGTCACCCGGCACACCGGATTCATGCAGGATCCGCACAGCCTGGGCAGCGACGAGTGGCGTCTGCTCGGCTGGCTTGGCGACGACGGCATTGCCTGCCGCGAGCGCACCACCGATCTGGGCTGTAAAAATCGCCAGTGGAAAATTCCAAGGACTGATACAGGCGAATACGCCCCTCCCCTCGAGCCAGAGTTCGTTGCGCTCTCCCGTCGGGCCTGGGAGCCGTTTCGGTTCTTCGAAATCCACGCGGGCCCGGGATGCATAGTAGCGCAAGGCATCGGCTGCCTCGCGCACCTCGCCCAGCGCATCCGGGACCGTCTTGCCCGCTTCCCGTACCACGAGCGCAACGAGACGCCCACGCTCGGCTTCGAGGCGATCGGCGGCCCGTTCGAGGATCAGGGCGCGGGCGCATCCCCGTAACCGGTTCCAGGCCGGCTGCCCATCGCGCGCGCGCATCACGGCCTGATCAACAAGCGCGGGATCGGCTTCGTAGACCATCCCGACCGCCTCGTCGCGATCGGCTGGATTGAAGAGCCTGCGCCCCAGGCCGGCTGCTGCCTCACCTCCGATCTGGGGGCGGGCCTCTGGGAGGGGGCCTTGAAGCGCCTCCTCCATTTCCCTCTTGAGCGCGCGCCACTCGCGCCGGCTGGACCGATTCAACCCACGCGAATTCAGTCGTTCAGGAAGGTAGAGTTCACGTGGAAGCGCAATGCCCGGATGGGGCGCACCCCCGCTCGCGAGTACCTGTTCGATAGGGTCGGCCACAATCTCCTCGGGGGGCACCCGGGGATCGGCGATCCGGTGGACAAAGGACGTATTGGCTCCGTTTTCGAGAAGCCGCCGGACGAGGTAGGGCAGAAGTTCGCGATAAGCCCCGCACGGGGCGTAAATCCGGCACGGCGCCCCGAAGTCGGGATCCTCGCGGGCGGCCTGATAGAGGCTCTCACCCATCCCAAACAGGCGCTGGCACTCAAACGCGTGCCGACCACCGGCAAGTTCGATCAGCATGGCAAGCGTGAGCGCATTGTGGGTCGCGAACTGTGGATAGAGATGCTCCGCGGCAAACAGACGGCGGGCTGCGGAGAGATAGGAAAGATCCGTATACGCCTTGCGGGTCAAGACCGGGTAGCCCGCGAGACCCTCCTGCTGGGCCCATTTGATTTCGCTGTCCCAGTAAGCGCCTTTGACGAGCCGGACCGGAATCCGTTTGCCCTCACTCCGGGAAAGATCTCTGAGACCATCGATGATCCGCCCGACGCGTTTGCCATACGCCTGGATGGCCAGTCCCAGAACGGGGTAATCCCGAAGACACGGGGCGCGGTAGACCTGCTCAAAGACGGCCAATCCGAGTTCGAGCCGATGGGCTTCCTCGGCATCGATCGTGATCCCGATCCCGGCATCCCGGGCACGCTCGGTGAGACGGGTCACCCGCTCGCAGAGATCGGGCAGCACCCGATCGGACTGGCCGAACTCAAAGCGGGGATGGAGTGCCGAGAGCTTGATGCTCACCGTATCCGCTTCGATGCCCAAAGTCGACCCGCTCCGGCGTCCGACCGCATCAATCGCCCGCGCATAAGCGTCCCAGTAACCGTCTGCGTCAGCCGGAGTCAGGGCGGCCTCACCCAGCATGTCAAATGAAAAAAGGTGACCCCCATCGCGCTGGGAGGCAGCCTGCGCGAGCGCCTCATCAATCGTGGTTCCCATGACAAACTGGCTGCCCATGATCTTCATGGCACGCACGAGGGCACTCCGGACGACGGGCTCACTGGCCCGGGTCACCCATCCCTTGAACAGGGTCCAGGCCTTCTTGTCCGAAGGCTCCTCGATACGCACCAGGGCGCCCGTGATCAAAAGCCCCCAGCTTGCGGCGTTGACGAGCCAGGAGCTGTTCGCACCGACATGCTGACTCCAGCTTGCCCCGCCGATTTTGTCCTGGATCAGCCGATCCGCCGTCGCCCGATCGGGAATGCGGATCAGGGCCTCGGCCAGGCACATGAGGACAATCCCCTCCTCGGTCGAGAGATCGTACTCGGTTAAGAGATCCTCGATCCCGATGCGGAGATGGCTTTTTCGGTCGCGCACCGCGTGCACCCAGCGCAATGCCCGGATACGTGCCCGTTCACGCAGGGCGGGGTCGAGGGCGGCCGAGTCGAGGAGCCCTCGGACCAGGGTCTTCTCATCCGCGAGAAAATCATCTTCGAGGCTCTCCCAGCCGGCAAAGAAGGGCCGTCCGGGTTCCTCGATGAAGCCGCGTGTGGGTGGGGAGGTGGAATCCATCGGATCACCCTCAGTATTCATGTTCATGCGCCGCCCGAGCCTCAGAGCCGTTCGATCAAGGCATCCGCGAAAGCGCTGGTTGACACTTCGCGGGCATCGGTCATGAGGCGGGCAAAATCATAGGTCACGATCCGGTCAGCGAGCGTCTTCTCGTAGGCCAAGTGAATTTTCTCCGCCGCCTCGTCCCAGCCCAGGTATTCGAGCAGGAGCACGCCGGAGAAGAGCAGTGAGCCCGGATTGACGATGTTTTTACCCGCATGCTTGGGTGCGCTCCCGTGGGTCGCTTCAAAGACGGCTACGCCATCACCGATATTGGCGCCAGGGGCAATTCCCATGCCGCCGACTTCGGCTGCGATCGCATCCGAAAGATAATCTCCGTTCAGGTTCGGCGTCGCAATCACGTCGAACTCATCCGGGCGGAGCAGCATCATCTGGAACATGATGTCCGCAATCCGATCCTTGATGATGATCTGTCCCTCGGGCGCCACTCCGCCCGGCAGGCGGGCAGCCGCTTCTTCCGAAACCGTCACGGAGCCGAATTCGCGTTGCGCGAGTTCATATCCCCAGGCCCGGAAGGCACCCTCGGTATACTTCATGATGTTGCCCTTGTGGACGAGCGTCACGCTCCGGCGCTTGTGCGCGATCGCGTACTCGATGGCTTTGCGCACCAGCCGCTCGGTGCCGAAGCGGGAGATGGGCTTGACACCGAGACCCGCACCTTCGAAAAACTGGGCCTTGAGCTCGCTCCGGAGGAAGTGGGCCAGCTTCTCGTTCTCGGGGGAGCCTGCGGCGTACTCGATACCGGCGTAGACATCCTCGGTATTCTCCCGGAACAAAACGACATCGATCCGCTCCGGCTCGCGCAGCGGCGAGGGAACTCCCCGGTAATAGCGAACCGGACGGAGACAGGCATAAAGATCGAGCGCCTGGCGCAGACTCACGTTGAGCGAGCGAAACCCTCCGCCAACCGGAGTTGTGAGGGGGCCTTTGATCGATACCCAAAGCTCTTTCATCCACCGGAGTGTCTCGTCTGGGAAATACTGTCCGGCATAGCGCTTTGCCGCTTTTTCCCCGAGAAACAACTCGACCCAGTGAATGCTCCGCCGGCCGCCATAGGCTTTTTTGACGGCCGCATTCCAGATCCGCAGGCACGGGGGCGTGATATCCACTCCGATCCCGTCGCCTTCGACGTATCCAACCCAGGGTTCATCCGGAACGATCAGCCGGCCGCTTTCATAACGAATCTTCCGGCCGCCCGGCGGCGGCTCAATCAGGTTTGCATTCATCGGGTAGGCTCCACATCATAGAAAGGCTGAAAGCGGAATAGGTTCCCCGGACGCGCCCGCCGTCCGGACCGGGTCGCGTACCGGCCCCTGGCGAACCAATCGGCCACTGCGGCCGGGGACGCTCCCCATCCGGATTTCACAGACGGGAACGCGGGTGAGATCCAATCCTCGGTAGAACGAGCCGAGGCTCATGCAGGAGACTCCCGCCTCCCGCCAGAGCGCAAGCAGGCGTTCCAGTGCCGCACGGTAGCGGATCCCCTCAAGCTCGGCATGGAGCGTGAAGACCTGGTCGCCCGCACGCCTCTGACTCGCCTCGAAGAGGACTCCGGCCAGTGCCGCTTCCCGGATTCCATGGCGCCCGATAAGCTCGTCCAGGGTCGGCAGGGTCGATGGGATCTGGAGGCAGCGGAACACACGTCCTTCGATCATGGGATAAAAAGGCCCGGATCCGCGGCAGTCGCTCGCGTAACGGAGGCCCGCCGCTTCCTCGGCCGCAAACGCATGGACATTCATTTGCCAGCCCGCGGCACCGGCTGTTTGCGGCCGAAATCCGAACACCGATTGAAAGGCGTCGCCCCCACGCGCGAACTCACGGAAGGTCCAGCCCTCGCCGCGATGGGTCACAAAATCCTGCCAGCGGACGTGATCGTAGGCATGGAGGCCTACCTCGAAACCGAGCGCGTGCGTCGCGCGCATGATTGCACCCGCCCGACGGCCCACCCGCGGACCGGGCAGGAGGGTCCCATAAAGCAGCGTACCCAAACCGTAGTTGCGAACGATCGAAGTACGTTTGACCTTGCCCAGGAATCCCCGCCGGAAGACACGCCTCAGTGCACGCCCCGTATGATCCGGTCCCACTGAGAACAGAAAGGTGGCGTCGGCGCCCGCATCCCGGAACAATTGCTGGAGAGCCGGAACGCCGACCCGTGTTCCGCGCAGGGTATCCACATCGACCT
Organism: Pseudomonadota bacterium; assembly: GCA_021798795.1. Classification (GTDB taxonomy): domain Bacteria; phylum Pseudomonadota; class Gammaproteobacteria; order JAKAQQ01; family JAKAQQ01; genus JAJZNM01. Next base: position 17,371 of record JAJZBR010000002.1, on the reverse strand, counting down.
TGAGTGCCACACGCATGGGAGGACGGTCAGTCACCCTCACTGACGAGCTGTCCGGCCTGGTTCACATCCCCGCGGTACGCCTCGAAGATTCGCTGAAGCGCGACTTCGAGACTGATTTCAGGTTTCCACCCGAGCTCACGACGGGTATGCTCGATCGAGGGTACGCGATTGTCGATGTCCTGATAACCTTCTCCGTAATAGTCGGCGGCGCGAACCTCGACCAGTTTCACCCGTGCGGCAGAGGGTGCATATTCGGGATAGCCTTTGGCCAGTTTGAGCATGAGCTCCGCGAGCTCCCGAACCGAGTACTGATTGTCAGGATTGCCGATGTTGTAGATGCGCCGGCTCGCGGCTCCGTTCGCATTGTGAATGATCCGCATGAGTGCGTCGATGCCGTCGTCGATATAGGTATAGGCGCGTCGCCGCGCGCCGCCATCGACCAGACGAATATCCTCGCCCCGCACGATATGACCGAGAAACTGGGTCACGACCCGGGAGCTGCCTTCTTTTGCCGCATGAATGCTGTCGAGACCCGGCCCGATCCAGTTGAAGGGGCGAATGAGGGTGAAATCGAGCTGCTCCTCGATCCCGTACGCCCAGATCACCCGGTCGAGCAACTGCTTCGAACTGCTGTAGATCCAGCGCTGCTTCGGGATGGGACCCAGAACAAGCGTCGACTCATAAGGATCGAAGGCGGCATCCGGGCACATGCCGTAGACTTCGGAGGTGGATGGAAAGATGATCCGCTTCCGGTAGCGCACGCACTGGCGGATGATCGGCAGGTTCGCCTCGAAATCGAGGCTGAAGACCTTGAGCGGTTCACGTACATAGGCGGCCGGAGTGGCGATGGCCACGAGCGGCAGGACCACATCGCATTTCTTGACGTGGTATTCCACCCACTCCCGGTTGATCGTGATGTCGCCCTCGAAGAAATGGAACCGGGGATGATCGAGCATGCCGGAGATCCGCTCCGAGAACATGTCCATTCCGAAAACCTCCCAATCCGTCCCGCTCAGGATCCGCTGGCTCAGGTGATGGCCGATGAAGCCATTCACCCCGAGAATCAGGATTTTTTTCACGGGAGTTCTCCGAGCACGAGGGGTGTCGCGGGTGCGGATATGGCCTTTGCATCCACTCCGCTCCAGCGATATTTTAACACCTGGATTCTCCGCCCGTCCCCACAATCGGCGAAGAGCCGATCCTGCTCCGTGTAGAGCACCGGACCCGGATGGCGGGCCGGATCCGGATCGACCCGGGCGCAATCGATCCAGAGCCTCGCGCCCCCGCAGTCGCTGAACGCGCCCGGAAAGGGCGGCGCCACGGCCCGGATGAGGTTGTGAACCTCCCAGGCCGACCGGCTCCAGTCGATCCGGCCGTCTTCCGGACGCCGCCTGCCAAAATATTCACCCGGCAGAATCGGGAGCGGGCGCGCATGGGCCGTTCCGGCAACCAGCGCAGGCAGACTCCGGTAAAGGACCATCTCCGCAGCCCAGGCCACTTTGCGCGCGACCTCGCACGCCTGGTCTGTGGCCAGTATCGGGACGGCCATCTGGTCGACGAGATCTCCCGCATCCGCCCGTTCAACCATGTAATGGAGACTCGCGCCGGTCTCCCGTTCACCCCGAAGAAGCGCCCAGTTGACCGGAGCCCGACCGCGGTAGCGCGGCAGGAGCGATCCGTGGAGATTGAGTGCCCCGCGCCGGGCGACTGAGAGGAGCGGTACCGGAATCAAGTGGCGGTAATAGAACGAAAAAATGAAATCCGGTTCGAGCCGGACCAAATCCGGAAGGATCGCTCCCAAATCTTCCCGCTCCGGTGTCATCACACGCACTCCGGCCTGCTTCGCAAACTCGGAGACGTCCGCAAACCAGCGGTTCTCTCCTGCGAGATCCGGATGGGTGACAACCAAAGGAACCTCGATTCCCTGGTCGAGGAGTACCGCGAGCCCCCGTACGCCCACCTCCTGGTAGGCAAAGACGACCGCCCGGGTCATGCTCCGGATTCCGGTTTCCCGAGAATAGCCCCAATGAGATAACGGGGGCGCTTCTGCACCTGCTGGTAGATCCGTCCAATGTACTCCCCGAGCAGACCAATGCCGAACAAGAGCACGCCAATCAGGAACAGCACGATCCCAAACAGCGTGAAGACGCCCTCGACCTGGGGACCCATGAAAATCCGTTGGATAGCAAGATACAAGACAAGAATTCCGGATGAGAGGGCAAGCCCGATCCCGAAAAGTGAAAAAAACTGCAGGGGAACCAGGGAAAATCCGGTCACGAGATCGAAGTTGAGCCGAATGAGCTTGTAGAGCGAGTACTTGGACTGGCCGGCTACCCGTTCGTGGTGGTCGACCTCGATCTCGGTCGGTCGTGTGGCAAAGAGATAGGCGAGGGCCGGAATGAATGTGTGAATTTCCTCACATTGGTTCACGGCATCCACAATCGTGCGATCGTAGGCGCGGAGCATGCAACCCTGATCCGTCATATGGATCCGGGTGATGCGCTCGCGCACCCGGTTCATGACGCGCGACGCGGCTTTGCGCCACAGATGGTCGTGGCGCGTGCGCCGGATGGTCCCCACATAGTCGTGACCTTGGTCCATGGCCTGAAGCAGCCGCGGGATCTCCTCCGGGGGGTTCTGGAGATCGGCATCAAGGGTGATGACGCGCTGTCCGCGGGCATATTCAAAACCGGCCAGAATGGCCGCATGCTGGCCGAAATTCGACTGAAAAAGGATGACCCGAGTCACATCGGGATAGGACGCGAAAACCTGGCGGAGCAATGCGGCCGAGCGGTCGCGGCTGCCATCGTCCACGAAAACCACCTCATAGGATCCGCCCTGGCGCGCCAAAACCGGATACAGACGCTCGAAAAGGGTCGGGAGACTGGCCTCTTCGTTGTAGACGGGGATCACGACCGAAAGATCTCGATCAGAGGTTCGCATGGGGTTCCTCAGGGGCTCCCAAGCGCCTGTCCGATGGCATCGACGACCCGGTCGACATCCGAGACCCCCATGGCCGGGAAAAGGGGCAGGGTCACGGTCTCCCGCCCGATCCGCTCCGCATTCGGGAACTGCCCGGGCTGCCACCGGCACCGCTTCCGGTAGAGCGTGAGCGGGGGGAGCGCCGGGTAATGCATGCCCACGCCGATCCCGTGCGCGCGCATGCGGGATTGAAACTCGGTGCGATCGAAACCCAGGGACTCGAATGGGATCCGGAGCGTGAACATGTGCCAGGCATGCCCGGAATCACCCCGGGCGGGCAGGCCGAGATCCCAGGGATTCGACTCCAGTCTCTCGAAATAGCGCTCCGCGAGACTGCGCCGGAGCTGATTGAAAGCGTCGAGATGCGTAAGCTGTCCAAGGCCGACCCGCGCCGCCACGTCGGATAGATTGTGCTTGCCTGCGGCCTCCTCGATGTCATAGCTACCATCCGTGTTTTTTCTGAGGCCGTGGAAACGCAGCCGTTCGAGGCGCGCGATCCATTCGGGACGATCCAGAGGCAGGGAAATCGCGCCACCCTCGATCGTGGTCATGTTTTTGTTTGCGTGGAAGCTGAAACAGACCAGGTCGCCAAAACTCCCGATGGCTCTCCCCCGGTAGCGGGCACCGATGGCATGGGCTGCATCCTCAACCAGGCAGATCCCGCAGCCGCGCGCCCAGCTGTAGAGCGGATCGAGATCGACGGGTAACCCTGCGAAATGAACCGGCATCACGGCCCGGGTACGATCCGTACGGGCGGCCTCTACCGCATCGAGGGTCAGATTGCGGGTCGTGAGATCAACATCCACAAAAACCGGAGTCGCTCCCACCCGCAGCACGACATTGGCGCTCGCCGCGAAGGTCATGGCCGGGACGATGACCTCGTCACCGGGTCCCACCTCAAGCACTCGAAGCGCCTCTTCGAGCGCGCCGGTCGCGTGTCCAAACAGAAGGACACGACGCCCGCCGCCGAGATACCTTTCGAGCGCGCCTTCGAGCTCGATAACCCGGGGACCCGATGTCACCCACCCCGATCGGAGCGTGTCGATGACCCCTTCTAGGGTGGCCTCATCGAAGGTCGGTCGGGTAAAGGGGAGAAACGGATCCGCCATGATTCAACCCCGCGCAAGCAGCGCAACGCCCAGAATGATGACACAGATTCCCGCCCACTGAACCGGACCCAAGCGTTCGGAAAAAATGGCCCAGGCACCGAGTGCGGTCACGATATACCCCAGGGACAGCATCGGATAAGCCAGGCTGACCTCGACCCGGGACAGGGCGAGGATCCAGACCACGAGGCTCGTCGCATAGCAGGCGAGCCCCCCCAGGATATAGGGATTCTGGGCAAGCATCCAGCCGGCGCGCACGAGCAGGGGGGCCGAAAGTCCAATGGGTCCCATGCCCCGAACCGCCGCCTTGAGCAAAAGCTGGGCGATGGCATTGAGGAGGACGCCGGTCAGGATCAAAAGGAACGCGACCCAACTCATGGATGCACCACCGCCACCCGGCGGATGTTGGACGCCACCACCCGGAGGGGCCAGCCGGCCTTGCGGAGTCTTCGGTAAAGCGGCTTCTCGAGAATTGCGACGGCTTTGGGCTCGGCCAGCCAGATGCGGTGGAAGCGGGATAGGGTGGGTATGAACCGGCTGTCGTCAAGGTGGCCGGCCACCCGGGCCAGATTGATGCCGTAACCGATCTCTCCCTGCCAGTCGACCAAGGTCACGGTCCGCCTGAGGTAGAAAGGGAGGGACTGCTGGTAGTTGGCCACGATGTAGAAGGGTCGGGAGGGTTGATTCCAGGGACCGAGACTCTTCGCGAACGCACGGGTCGAATAGATCGGATCAAGTGCCTGGGCGCTCCAGTTGAGGCCCGAAACTGCGAAGAACCATCCGCATGCCAAAACCGTCACGATCGCCCCCGTCGACCCGCCCCGCCGCCACAACCAGAACCCAGCTGCAGAAAAAATCAAAAGGCAGGCAAACACGGCAAGGAGTCCCGGCTCGAAACGCATATAGTCCAAAGCAGACGACGAGTGGATCGAGGAGATCCAAAAGGGCGTGGCCAAAAGACCGGCCGAGCCGAGCCCGCCCCCGATCAGGATCGCCGCGAGGAGTCGATGCGCGTCCATGGCCGCAAGCTCTCGACCGATCAGGAGCGCCACGGCAGGCATGATCGGAAGAATGTAACTCGGGAGTTTGGAACTCGAAAACGAGAAGAACACGAAAATAAAGACCGCATAAAGCCAGAGCAGCCAGGCGGCGTCGACCCGCCCATCGGCCTCCCGCAAAGGTCTCCTGAAGCCTGCCCGGATGACGCGTGAGGCTTCGCGCACCCAGGGCAGGACACCGAGCAGGAGGATCGGCAGAAAATACCAGATGGGACCCGGGCGGTGTGCACTGCCGCTGAGATAGCGGTCAAAATGCTGGTAGATAAAGAAATAGTGGAAAAACTCGGGATTGTGAACCGTGACCCAGAAAAACCAGGGAACCCCGATCAGCACGAAGAGCGTCACCCCCCCGTAGTAATGCAGCCGCTTGAGGATGCGGACATCCCGCACGGCCAGGACGTAGAGCAATAGTACGGCTCCGGGCAGGACGACACCGATCAATCCCTTGCTCATGACCGCAAGAGCAGAAGCCGCCCAACTCACGTACATATAGGCCCTCCGGCGCGCAATGCGATCCGGTTCCGATTGGGCCAGGAGAAAACTCACGAGATTGAGGGTCATCCAGAACGTCACCCCGATGTCCAGGGTGTTGAAATGGGCCATGATGACGAGATAGAGGCTGCTTGCCGCCACACAAAAGGCGAACCAGCCCGACCACACGCCCCATAACCGGTATCCGGCCCAGCCGATGAGAAGCAGCGTGAGGAAACCGGTCACGGCGCTATAGAGCCTGGCAGACCAGGTGTGTTCACCGAAAAGCGTGAAGCTGAGCGCCGTCGCCCAGTACTGAAGCGCCGGTTTTTCAAAATATTTGAATCCGTCGAGGCGGGGCGTCAGCCAGTTTCCGGACTGCACCATCTCGCGCGAGATCTCGGCGTAACGTCCTTCATCGGTCTGGAAGAGCGCACGATGCCCGATGGTCCCGAACCAGGTCACGGAGAAGAGGAGGAACAGGGCACAGACACCCCATAACCTGTGGGATGGGGACTGAAAGTGGCGTTTTGTTGAATCCAAGGACAAACCAGCCGGGTCCCGTTTCCTGAATTATAGTCTGGCCATGCCAATCCGTCCCGGCGCTCGTAGTAGAATTCCATTTTTGGGGAATCCCCCGTGGCGCATGCCCTAGAAATTCACCTGAACCAGGCGCTCGCCGACCTTGATGCCGAAGGACTCCATAAATCCGAAAGGGTCCTGGCTTCGCCCCAGGGCGCACGGGTCCGGCTCGCGGACGGCCGCGAACTGATCAATCTTTGTGCCAATAATTATCTGGGGCTGGCAAACCATCCCACCCTGATTGCCCATGCCCAGGCGGCGCTCACGCGTTATGGTTATGGCCTGGCCTCGGTTCGGTTCATCTGCGGGACCCAGGATCTCCATATCGATCTCGAGCGCCGGCTTGCCGATTTCCTGGGCTGCTCCGCGAGTATTCTCTACTCCTCCTGCTTCGACGCCAATGGCGGACTGTTCGAGACCCTGCTCGGTGAAGAGGACGTGGTGATCAGCGATGCCCTGAATCATGCCAGCCTGATCGATGGCATTCGTCTGTCCAAGGCCCGTCGCCTGCGTTACCCCAACCGCGATCTCGACGCACTGGAGGGTGAACTCAAGCAATCCCGCCAGGCTCGATTCCGGATGATCGTGACGGACGGAGTTTTCTCGATGGATGGGGTTGAAGCCGACCTGCGCGGCATCTCGGAACTGGCCGAACGCTATGACGCACTCGTCATGGTTGATGACTCCCATGCGGTCGGTTTCATGGGACCCGGTGGACGCGGGACGCCGGAAAAACAGGGTGTCCCGGACCGGATTCATATCCTGACCGGAACCCTCGGCAAGGCCCTGGGCGGAGCGAGCGGCGGATATACCGCATCCTCCGCTCCGGTCATCGACTGGCTGCGCCAGCGCTCGCGCCCCTACCTGTTCTCGAACAGCCTTCCCCCGGTGATCGTGGCCGCAGCAATGGCCGCCCTCGAACTCATCCAGAGCGACCCGGCACCCAGGGTGCGCCTGCACGCGAATGCAGCACGTTTCCGGGCCGGGCTCACGGCGCTCGGATTCGAACTCGTGGCTGGAACCCACCCCATCATTCCGATCCTGCTTCGTGACGCGCACCGGGCCCAGAAGATGGCACAAGCGCTCCTTGAGGAAGGAGTCTATGCGATCGGGTTCTCGTTCCCGGTCGTTCCCAAGGACCAGGCACGGATCCGGACCCAGGTTTCTGCCGCCCACAATGCCGCTGATCTCGACCGGGCGCTCGAAGCCTTCGAACGAGCCGGACGCCGGGTCGGCGTTTTATAGGACACCGTCTTCATGAAAGCACTGGTCAAAAAAGAATCCCGGCCCGGGCTCTGGCTCGAATCCGTTCCGGAACCCACCGTCGGGCCGAATGATGTGCTGATCCGCACCCAGAAGACCGCCATCTGTGGAACCGACATCCACATCTATGAATGGGACGCCTGGGCCCGGAAAACCGTCCCCGTCCCGCTCACGACCGGACACGAGTTCGTGGGGGTGATCGAGGGAATCGGTAGCGAAGTCCATGGTCTGTCCATCGGACAGCGCGTCTCGGGCGAGGGGCATATCACCTGTGGTCACTGTCGCAACTGTCGGGCCGGCCGACGCCATCTCTGCCCGAACACCGTCGGTCTCGGCGTCCAGCGCACCGGCTGCTTCGCTGAGTTGCTCACCCTCCCGGCCACGAACGTGTTTCCCCTGCCGGATGCGATCCCGGACCGGATCGCGTCGTTTCTGGATCCGCTGGGCAACGCCGCTCACACGGCTTTGAGTTTCGATCTCGTAGGTGAAGACGTGCTGATCACAGGGGCCGGCCCGATCGGCGTGATGGCAGCGGCGATCGCCCGGCATGTGGGTGCGCGTCACATCGTCGTCACGGATGTGAACGATTACCGCCTGAATCTGGCCCGACAGCTTGGGGCCACGGCGGCGATCAACATCAGACAGGAGACGCTTCCCGAGACGATGAAAAAACTGGGTCTCACCGAGGGTTTCGATGTGGGACTCGAAATGTCAGGCCAGGCGGAGGCGATCCGACTCCTTCTGTCCTCGATGCGCAACGGCGGTTCGGTGGCACTTTTGGGAATCGCCTCCGGAGACTTCACGATCGACTGGAATACCATCATCTTCAGAGGCCTGCATCTCAAAGGCATCTATGGCCGCGAGATTTTCGAAACCTGGTACAAGGTTGCTGCCATGCTGCAAAGCGGGCTCGACGTCGAGCCGGTCCTGACCCATACATTTCCGGTACATGATTTTGAACAGGCGTTCGAAGTCATGCGCACGGGGCAATCGGGAAAGGTAATCCTTGACTGGAGCGCGGATGCCCTTTCCGGAAAAGCTCAGTCCCGAGACTGAAAAACGTCTCCTCGAAGCCGCCGGGTGCTACGAGGCGGGTCACGTCGAGGAAACGCTCCTTCGGGTCCGCGCACTCCTTGCGGACACGGGCCCTTCGGCACCCGCCCTGGAACTGCTCGGTCTCGCACTCCTTAAACACCAAAAGCCCGACGAGGCGGCGGATGCCCTCGATCAGGCACTCGGCCTCAACCCGGGTTCAACCACGATTCTTTTTGCCCTGGGTGTCGCCCTCTCGGATGGGGGTCGCTGGCGGGAGGCCCGGGACTGCTATGACCGGCTTTTGGTACGGATGCCCGATCATATCGATGGCCGCTTCAACCACGCACGTGCACTCGAAGAACTCGGCGACATCCAGGCGGCCCAGGCCGCCTACGCCGCTTGTCTCAAACAGGCTCCAAACCACCTCGAAGCGGCAGCCCACCTTGCGGCCCTCCTCGAGGAAAGCAACCAGCCGGAGGAGGCCCGTCACTGGATCGCCCGGGTGCGTGCCCGGGATCCCAGCCATGTCCTGGCCCGCCTGGTCGAGGCTCAGCTCGATCTGCGTCAGGAACGGTTCGAGCAGGCGCTCGCCGGATTGGATGCTCTCGCCCGCGAGCACCCCTCACCCATCAACGCGGCGGTCATCGCCGGGCGCCAGGTCCGGGCGCTGGATGGTCTCGGCCGTTACCCGGATGCCTTCCGGGCAGCAGCGGTGGGCCATCTCCACCTGGCACATCTCGATGCGGGCCGCACGCAAAACGGCCCCTATGGCATCGCAACAGTCGAACGCCTGATTCAGCATGCCCCCAAGATGCGTCTAACCGGCTCCCATCCTATCCATGCTCCCGCCGAAAGAGGACACCATCTGGTTTTTCTGGTCGGATTCCCGCGTTCGGGCACCACCTTGCTCGACCGGATGCTTGCAGCCCACCCGGATATTACAGTGTTGGAAGAAGACAACCCCTTCGCGGCCTCTCTCGGCGCCCTGGTCGAACTTCTGGACCAGGGGGCCCATGACCCCCTCTCCCATCCACTCGTCCAGACCCCGCTCGCCTCCGCCATCCGGCAGGTCCGATCGCGCATGAGTGGCCCAGACGCTCAGGTCGTGGATAAACTCCCCCTGAACAGCATCTACGCGCTCTGGCTCCACCTGCTTCTTCCCGAGGCCCGCTTCGTGGTTGCCGTACGGGATCCGCGCGATGTCTGCATCAGCTGCTTTCTACAGGTATTCGCCCCCAATCCGGCCATGCGCCAGTTCTGGTCGCTCGCCGGTACCGCGCGGTATTACGATCGGGTCATGACCCTGCTCAGACTGGCCCGTGAGCAAATCCTGCCCGAATCGAGGATACGGATCCAGCCCTACGAGCACCTGCTCGAACATCCCGAGTCCTCTCTCAGGAATCTTGCGGATTTTCTGGGAGTACGCTTTGCTCCCGAAATGGCGGAACCCCATCGCTCCATCCGGGGCGTGCGGATCGGAACCCCGAGCTACGATCAGGTCGCCCGCCCGCTTTATACCGACAGCATCGGCCGCTGGCGCAACTATCAAACCGAACTCGCGCCCATTCTCCCCGTCCTCGAGTCGTGGGTTCGCTACTGGGGATATGCGCCGACCCCGTGAACCCTCCCGCCCAACCGGTGCCACGATTCCGACCGAATCCCGCGCCTTCTCATTACTCTTGCGAGCGACAAGCGAAACTCGGCCCGTTCGGGATCATTCGCGGTAGAATCATCAAAGCTTGGTTAAACCCAAGCGGGAGGCAAAGATGATGCTCCTGCGGGCTTTGAAGGCACGGTACGGGCCAACGCGTCCACGACGAATGATGACTGCCCTCCGAGGGCATCTCCGCCCGCACGTGTGGGTTTTGCCTCTGCTTTTGGGAATTGGGTGTGGAGCGGTTGCGCATCCACTCCCGGTTGCCCTCCACACACCACTCAAAACCACTCGCCCCGGACTCCGGGTACCCCGAGGCTGGATACACGGCCAATGGAAAAAAGGCTGGCATCACGGACGCTATGGATGGTGGTGGCGGAGCCAGCACCGCTGGTACTTCTATCTCACGCCATTTGAACCCTATCCGCCGTACTACGGTTCGGGACCGATCCCCTTGACCGACACGCCAGCGCCTGATTTTTTTGCGACTCCGCTCACGGGTACCCCATCGCTCTCGCGTTGGTACTGCCTGAGCCCGCCCGGATTCTATCCCTTCGTGACGAGTTGTTCGGGAGGCTGGACGGAAGTTGTCGGCCCGCCTCCTCCGTAACGCCACGCAACATCGAGGAGGCTGCCATGTCTGACCTGCATCACATTCGAGTCGAATACCTGGATGAACGTCGTTTTCGCGCCTTCAACGATCAAGGGCTCTCCCTCGATCTCGACGGAAGTGATCCCGCGCAGAACCTCAAACCGATGGAGATTCTCTTGGCAGCCCTGGGTGGTTGTACCGGAATCGATGTCGTCGACATCATGCGCAAGAAACGCGCGCCGCTTGCACGGTATCGAATCGAGGTGGAGGGAATCCGGGCGATTGAGCATCCGCGCCGTTTTGAGACAATCACCGTACGGCATATCGGATCCGGCCCGGATGTGACGGAGACGGCCTTCCAGCGCGCCGTCCAGCTTTCGCACGAGAGATATTGCTCCGTGAGCGCGAGTCTCAGCGCGGAAGTCCGCGCGGAAATCCGCCTCGAACCCTGGCGCCCCGCGGAGGCGGGCGAGTAGTTTGTAACATGATAGGCATACCACTGCTGTCCAAACTGGCGTGAATCTGGCTGGGTGAGAGCGGTTTTCCCCGGATAATTTATCAGGTGCGAATCCAGCCCTCCTTATGTTGCCCAAGCCAAACCGCCATGACCGCCTGCTCAGGTTCCGGCTGGGGTTATGCTGCCTGGCTCGCTCAGCAAAAACTGGCCGTACGGGTGCTACAGGGGTATCCGAAAAACAGAGGCAACCTCAAACTAAGCTCGAAACGAGGCGCAGAATAGGGAGTCGAGCGGGATTGTGAGACAGCTTCCAGAGAAGGTTCCGGTCAGAGCGTTGGCCGCGCAGCGTGGACTGGTTGTCCTTGACAGTCATGACGAAGTGGGCCTTCTTCAGATCAATGCTCCTGAATGGATCCGGGTCACCCGGTGTGCGGCAACCTCCGTCCGCCTGGCCGGGCAGGCTCGCGGGGTACCCGCCGGACTTTGGTCAGCCGGTTCCGTTCGTCACCCAAGTGACCGGGACCCGACCGGATTCCTTCAGTGCGGATCCGCCCGGGCGATGAAGGGGACAGACCGTGAAGATCCCCGCAAGAGTGCATAGATCACAGGGGCAAGCCAAAGGGACATCAAGGCACTCAGTGTGAGCCCCCCCATGACCGCAACCGCGAGAGGTTTGAGCAGGTCGGTCCCATGCCCGATGCCAATTGCAAGTGGCAGGAATCCGAGCACATCAGCCAGCATGGTCATGAGAATGGGCCGCAGGCGCTGGCGCGCGGCCCAGGCCACGTGAATGGCCGCAGGGGACGCGCCACCCAGTTGGTGTGCACGGGCAAAAATGAGAATGACGTTGTTGACACCAATGGCAAAAACCAGCAAAACACCGAGAAAAGCGGTACTGTCCAGGTTGATGCCGGTCACCCACAAGGCCAAAAATGCCCCGGTCCCCGCAAGTGCCGTGGCCAAAAGTGCCGAAACCGCAGCACGAAAGCTGCTGAACTGGAATCCCAGGAGAATGAGCAGCAGGGAGAGTGCTCCGCTCAGTATGAGTGCCATTTGCTGGAAACTTTTCTTCTGTTGCCGGTAATACCCGCCGATGACCGGGCTGATGCCGGATGGGAAGTGCATCGACGCAATGATTTTTTGCGCCCGGACAGCGGCCACACTCAAGCCCTCGCCTGGCTTCGGATCGAGTTTGATCAATGAATACGGCACAAGGTTCTGGTGCGTAATATAGGGCACGATCCCTTGCAGGTGAACGTGTGCCACGCGATTTAAGGTCGTATAGGTTCCACCCGGCAGACGCAACGGCACGCGTCCGAGGTTTCCGGGTCCAGTCGGTGAAAAGGGCATGACCCTGACACGGATGGGTAGAATCTGCTCACCCTGGGTGAGGAAACCTGCCCGACGCCCCCAGAAATCGGTCTTCAGCGAATGGGCGATAGCCAAGGGGGTCAGCCCATAAAGCGAAGCCAGGGTTTTGGGTGAGACCCTGAGTTCGGGACCGGCTGAGGGAGACTTGAAAACGAGCGATTCAAAATCATGACTCCGGTGCAGCGCCGAGAAGAGGCGTCGGCCATCCGCCCTGAGCACGCCCGAATCGGATCCAAAAAGGAGGATCTCGAGGGGGGCATGAGAGCCCGATAAATTGCCCAGGCGATTGATCATGACCTGCATGGTCTCAAGCGTCGTCAGGTCCGGCGCCGTCGCCCGGAACACATGTCGCAACTGTGTCATAACATTCCGGGTACTGTCTACATGATGATTCTTGAGCACAATGACGAGACCCCCCTTGTTCGGTGTCGCATAGCGATTCCCGAATCCCCTGCCAATCACAAGGGAGGTGCGCCGGACGTTGGGATTCCGCATCGCCGCAGCCATGAGATCGCGGCCCACTCGGGTCGTCTCACGAACCCCATTGCCAACGGGTGTCCGAAATGGCACGACAAAGATTCCCTCGTCCCAATGCGGCAGAAAAGCCGTCGGGAGATTGACGATGGCGAGTAACGCGCCCCCGATCAGGATCAGGATGACCGGGATGGCAAGCCAGGGTTTCCGCATCCCCCCAATGAGGAGGATGCCATATCCCCGTCGGAGTGCCTGTTCGCCCGGAAGCCGGTGACGCCGGCGGGGCCGTTGGGCAATCCAGATGGTGAAAAGAGGGGTCAGAACCAGCGCAACGATCTGCGAGGTAATGAGCGCCAGAATCACGGCGAATGCCATATCGCGGAACAACAAGCCGATCGTTCCCGAAAGGAAGATGAGCGGTATGAAAATCACGCAGGAGGTGATCGTCGCCATCGTCATCAAGGGCAGAATCTCTCCCACACGCATCAAAGCGTGCTGGCGGCGCTCGGACGCGTGGCCTTCGCGGGGCCCATGAAGTCCACGTTCCATGACGACGATGGCGTGATCGACCAGTGCGCCGATCGCGGCAGTAATGCCACCCAGGGTCATGATATTGATCCCGAACCCGAAAGCATGCAAAACGAGAAGGGTGCAGGCCACCGAGAGTGGTACCACGGTCAGTGTCGCCAATGCCGCATCCCACCGGCCGAGAAAGATCAGCACCACGAGCAGGGCAATGAAACTCCCGAGAAAAAGAGCTGTCCAAACGTCCCGCAGGCTGGTTTCGATGAGGTGACTCAGGTTGTAGATGGGAATGAGATGGATGCCGGTTGGCAGATGGGATCTGAGACGTGCGATTCGGGCAGCCGTCGCACGGGCCACACCCACCTCGTTCACTCCCCGATCCGCCGAAACATCGATGATCAGCGCGTGCCGCCAGCCAGCCACCGCTGCCTCCCGCACGAGGGGCGGCGGGCGGATATGGATCGTGGCAATCTGCCCGAGCGCGAGCGGCGCACGACGCGACCTGGCGGCTCCGGTGGAAGAGACCAGGGGCTCGGGACCGGAAAGTTCGTCGGAGGGAGTCGATGCGGCAGACGCGCTGGGACGCCCAAGCGGCAGGTTCAGTTCGGCCAGATTTTTCGGAGTCGCCGGGCGTGGCGTGGTTGCCAAAAGAAACTGCTCGTGAAAAATATTGAGAACGCCCGAGAAGAAAGGGCCCTGGTCAGCCCTCAAGATGCGGGTCACGGTCGATGCCCGGAGATGATACTGCGCGAGGCGGCGGGGGCGGAGGTTCACATCTACCTCGGGCCAGCCACGGCCGGTGTCGTTCACCTCATAGACACCCGGCAGGCCCAGCAAAGCCGGCCGCACCACGAATGCAAAGGTCGGCATCATGGCGGAACTGTCGTCGCGATTGGATACCAGGGCATATTCAGCCAACGGATAGATGTTGGGCATCATGAGCCGCTCGCTGATGATCGCACCCGTTGGTAAGGGGACAGCCGCAAGTCGCGCCTGCAACATGAGATAGGCAATCTCGGGATTGACCCCTCTTGCAAAGTAGACATGGAGCTTGGTCAGGCCGTTCCCGGTCTGGGAGCGCACGAGGCGAACGCCGGGTTCCCCCTTGGCCACCTGCTCCAGCGGGCGCGTCACCTGGAGCAGCATGAAACGGACCGGCAGATTGTCCGTGTGCACCAGAACGGCCACCTTGGGGAAGGCAACATCCGGGAAAATGCTTTTCGGCAGCGCGTGATAGACCAGAAACCCCGCTGCAAAGACCAACGCCGGGAGCAGGACGGCTGTAAACCGGTTGGCCCAGAGGAATGCGAGATAACGTTGCATCAGTGAATGATCTCGACCGCGCTCCCCGGACTGACGCGTGTATTGCCGGTCACGATCACTTTTTCTCCCGCATGAAGCGCCCCCTGAACGAAGGCTTCGCTTTGATGATTCGCAAGCAGCCGGATCGACACCGCCAGGGCATGCCCCTTCACAACGATGTACACAAAACTCCGAGCGCCGTGCATGACGATAGCTTTCACCGGCAGGCGGAACGCGTGTCCGGCATCGATTGGAACCCTGCAGTGGAGCCATTGACCGGGCAGCAGGGGTGCATCCAAAGGAAGATCGATGTAAACGCGAACCAGCCCATAATGGCTCACACGATTGCCGATATTGCGGATGGTTCCCGCTCCGCGCCAATGCCGTGTAGTCAGGAAGACACGACCATTTGCATGAATCTGCCTGGAGAGGTCGGGAGGCACCAGGGCTTCGATCCAGATTCGACCTCGGCCCATCAGGGTCATGATGGGAAGCGCGGTCGGAACGATCGCACCGGGAGCGACGAGATACCGAAGCGTTCCCGAAAAGGGTGCCTTGAGAATCTGGGCAGCAGCCTCGGCCTTGAGTGAACGCAGTTGCCCCCGAGCCTGAGCGAGCGCCAGTTTCAGGTTGTCAACCAACTCGCGCGCTACAAGCCCACGGGCGAGCAGCCGGCTGTAGCGTTGGAGCTTCGTTTGCGCGTAATGCTCCTGCGCCTGAGCCGCGGCAATCTGGGCGCGCAGTCCGACCGGAGCGATCCGCATCAGGGTCGCACCGGCATGCACGAGACCGGGCCGCTGGAAGGGTCCGAGCACCCGGCCGCCCACCGGCGCCGTCAGCGTGATCTGGTTGTTGCTTCGTACCCGTGCAAGCGTACGGAAGATCTTGTGCCAAGGAGCGGATTGAATGGTGGTCACGGCTACCGGCAGACCGGCTGCGACGGATAGAGAAGCCCACATCATGAAGCTGGCAGCGATCGAAAGTAATGTGATTTTCATAGGGATCATCGGCCTGATCAGACCAGTAGCTGAAGCTGCTTCGTACCTGGCCACAATAAAGTTACGACACACGCCAGTGGGCGCGCCATTGAGAAATGCCGTGGAGCGGCATGGCACTGATGCTTCACCATGCCACAGAATAGGTGCCTTGCGCAACTGGCATGACAGCCACGGCGTGATGGACTGATCATAAACGTGCGGACAGCGGCTCATGTCTCCCTGCCAGAAATCCATTACCATATGTTGTAATAAACCCAATGATGTGGTTTCGATCCGATCCGTGCGGGGAAAGTTTTGCGTTCGATTCATCTCCTGACAACTGCTTTCCCCTCTTAAGGGCCGCCTGATCGCTCCGCTTGGAGATCGCTGATGGATGAACTCATATGCGGCTACTTTCGTTTTCAAACGGAGCAATGGCCCACCCGGCGGGAGGAATTTGAATCGCTGGCCCGCTCCGGACAGACACCCCATACCCTCGCGATCGCCTGCTGTGATTCGCGAGTCGCTCCCGAGCTGATTTTCGATTGCCGCCCAGGAGAGATGTTTGTAATCCGCAACATCGCCAATCTGGCGCCACCCTATGCACCGGATTCCGCCAACCACGGAACGTCAGCTGCACTCGAGTTCGCCATTCGCGTTCTCAAGGTCAGGCAGGTTGCGATTGTCGGGCACTCCGGTTGTGGCGGCATCGCCGCATTGATGAACGGTGCTCCTCCTGATGCACCGGATTTTGTGGAGTCATGGGTACGAATCGCGGAACCCGCCAAACGCCAGGCCCGGTTGACCTATCCGCACGATGCCGCGAAAGCACTGCAATTCTGCGAGTACGAGAGTATCCGGGTGTCGCTCGCCAATCTTTCGAGTTTTCCCTGGATCGCACAGAATTCGCAGCTCATGATCCGCGGATTCCACTTTGATATCGAATCCGGTGTGCTGCATCAAATTTTGCCCCGCGGCTTGCAGAAGGTTGGCACCGAACCAGCCTCACGTTGGGATCCCTCCCCCCGATCGACTCCATAGCCCCCCAGAATCTGCTCCGAACAGCGTTCCCAACCCTACCTCGGTGGCGGGTGCGCTTGAATTTGGACTTCCCCCGTTTTAGTCTGAGTTTGCGTGCGCCGCAAAAACGTGCGCTCTCTCAATGGGAGATAGACCCACCCGGCAGAGGGTCGCTTAAGCCGGTAGCCATTGGAGCGGTTGTAGAGGTAACGATGCGACCGAAGCCTTCGAAGCAAGGGGTCACCCAAGGGTGATTCTGCGAACACGCGGGGGGCAACGGGTCGTGAACGTTGAGCAGGTCCCGAAAAAGAGATTGCGGATGCCGACCCGGTCAGAACTCGGGGGCAGGCCGGTTGAGAGCCTTCACGACCTTCCGTTTTGCTTCACCCATGGGGGGGTCCTCCGGGGTTATGAGAACCGCCGCAAACCGGCGTCGGGATTAGCTTTGTCCGACTGGGAGGCAAAGTCAACTGCGTTTTTTAGGTTTATGGGTTGGGAACCC
>JAJZBR010000047.1 GCA_021798795.1 Pseudomonadota bacterium | reverse complement strand
TCCGCAGAGCGCTCCAACCTCATGCGCGGCGTGGGCCAGGCGCCCGAGTGGCTGGACGTGACCGCTCAAATAGTTGACTCCGCCCACCCAGACCAGGGCCAGTGTGTCACCCGCCCGCCGGATGGCCTCCACGAAAGTCTCCGGTTGAACGATCCAATCCCCAGGGCCCGGTTCGATCACGATCAGGTCGGTCTCAGGATCGCCACCGCGCCAGGCAATTTGGGAGGACACGGCGAAGCGGTCAGACGGGAAGATCGGGGTATCGATCAGGATTTTCCGGCGCGTGCCCCGGGGCTCGTAGAAACGCGCGAGAAGCGTGTGAAGATTCACGGTGAGCGAGTTCATGACCGCGACCTCGTCGATTCGCGCACCCACGAGGCGTGCAAGAGTCGGACGCAAATCATGCGCATAGCGCATCCAGGAGTGGGGCGCCTTGCCGTATCCCTGAACGCCCATCCGTCCCCATGCTTCGAGTTCTTCCTCGAGCAGTCTTCGTGTCGAGTGGACGAGCGGTCCCAGTGAATGTCCGCAGAGATAGGATACGGGTTCCGCGTTCGGCCCCGTGGGCAGTTGGAAACTGGCCCGAAGCGGCGCGAGCGGATCACTCGCATCGCGCTCGATGGCCTCCCGCATCATGGACGAGACTCCGATCGGCTCCGGACGGGTTGCACGCGGGCCGGAACGATCGGGGCCGGAGGGTTTCGTCATCCCCTCATACCGCGATGGGTGCCCGGAGAGCCGGATGGTGCTGGTAGTTCTCGAGCACGAAATCCTCGAAGCGGTACTGGTCGATGTCCGCCGCGTGGCGCACGATCCTGAGGCGCGGGGGTGGGTACGGTTGTCGCGCCAGCTGAGTTTGGGCCACCTCCGTGTGATTCTCATACAGGTGACAGTCGCCCCCGGTCCAGATCAGTTCGCCCACCGCGTAGGACAGCTGGTCGGCAATCATATGGGTCAAGAGAGCATACGAAGCGAGGTTGAAGGGCAATCCCAGAAAGGCATCCGCGCTGCGCTGGTAGACCTGACAGGACAGTCGGTTCTCGCAAACGTAGTACTGGAACAGGATGTGACAGGGGGCGAGCGCCATTTGGGGAAGAGCGGCGACGTTCCACGCGGAAACGATGTGACGCCTCGAATCCGGGTTCTCACGCAGACCCTTCAGGAGAAGGGCGATCTGGTCAATCGTCTCTCCCGCACCGGGTGCGGACCAGTGGCGCCACTGATGTCCGTAGATCGGGCCGAGTTCGCCCGCCGGATCGGCCCATTCGTCCCAGATCGTGACGCCCTGCGACTGAAGCGAGCGAACGTTGGTCTCTCCGCGCAGAAACCACAGGAGTTCCTCCACGACAGATTTCATGTGGAGTGTCTTGGTCGTGACGGCTGGAAAGCCCGCTTTGAGATCAAACCGCAGCTGGCGCCCGAATACGGATCGGGTGCCGACCCCGGTCCGATCCGGCTTGATGGCGCCGTTTTCCAGAATGTCGCGGAGAAGATCGAGATAGTTCTGCATGTGCGTCTTACGCTTCCAACCTCACGCCTGGGATCGGCCCTTGGGCTCGCCCCGGTAGGCGAGGGTGAGAAGCAAAACCCCCACGGCGATCATCGGGATCGAGAGCACCTGTCCCATCGTAAGCCAGCCGAAAGCGAGATAGCCGAGCTGGGGATCCGGAAGCCGCACGAACTCGACGCTCGTCCGGAACACGCCATAGAGCAGCGCAAACAAACCCGATACCGCCATGCGCGGTCTCGCCTTCGTTGAAAACCAGAACAGGACCACAAACAGCACCACTCCCTCGAGGATGAGTTCATAGAGCTGCGAAGGGACGTGGGGGGCACTCCAGCCGGGACCGACATACCCGCAATAGAAAAAAAATCGCGGGTTGGCACAGGGGAGACGCATCGCCCAGGGCAGATGGCTGACCTGGCCCCAAAGTTCACCATTGATGAAGTTGCCGGCACGACCCGCAAGCAGACCGAGCGGGACGACCGGAGCGATGAAATCGGTCAGATCGAAAACATTGCGTTGGGTGCGGTGGCCATAAAGCATCATGGCCGCGATCACCCCGAGCATGCCGCCGTGAAACGACATGCCCCCGTCCCAGACTTCGAGAATGCGAATCGGGTCGGCGAAATAATAGGGCAGATTGTAAAGCAAAACATAACCGATGCGGCCACCCACGATCACTCCAAGCGCCGCATAGAAGACCATATCCAGAAGCTGGTCGTCCGTCCATCCCTGCACGCGGCCATGGATCCGGCGGTGCAGTAACCAGAAGGCTGCGGCGATCCCGAAGAGATACATGAGCCCATACCAGTGAATGGCCAGTGGCCCGAGCTGGAGCGCTACCGGGTTGAAGGTCGGATATTTGAGCATTCACCTCTCCTCGATGAGACCGTAGAGCACTTTGAGATAGCTGGTTTCGGGAATGGACGGATGGACGGGATGGTCCGGCCCCTGCCCGCCCACATCCACTATTTTCGCCGCTCGGCCCGCTCGGCGCACGCCCCGAGCGAAAGCACCCCGAAAATCGTCCACCCCGAGATGGCTCGAGCAGCTCGCAAGCACCAGAAAACCCGGATTGACAAGCAACCGGGCGGCAAACCCGACCAGTCGCTCATAGGCCAATAGCCCCGGGCGAAAATCCTTCTTGCGCTTGATGAACGCAGGGGGATCGAGAACAATGACCTCAAACCGCTCGCCGGATTCGGCGAGCATTCGAAGCGCATCGAACGCATCCGCGACAATCGTCCGGGGCACCTCTAGCTGATTCGCCTCCGCATTTTCGATGGCGAGCGAGAGCGCCGCCTCTGACTCGTCGACGGCCACGGCCTCGCGCGCACCTTGGGCGAGTGCCGTGAGGGAGAAGCCACCGACATACGAGAAGACGTCGAGGAGGCGCCGGCCCACGCAAAGCCGGGCAACCCGTGTGCGGTGTTCCCGCTGGTCGTAGAACCACCCGGTCTTCTGCCCATGTCTCGGCGAGACCTGGAAAGCGAGCCCAGCCTCCTCGACGGTGACCCGCTCGGGAACCGTGCCCCAGACCTCTGAGGTCCGCTGATCCAAGCCTTCCAGTTTTCTGGCTTCGAGATCGTTGCGGTAGAGGATCCCCTCCGGTGCGAAGCATTCGATCAAAGCGCCCTGAATCAACTCACGCAGGCTCTCCATTCCGGCCGTGCCCACTTGCACCACAAGATGCGGCCCATAACGGTCCACGACCAGCCCCGGCAACCGGTCGCCTTCGCCAAATACCATCCTAGAGAAGCGAGCCAACCCGAAGTGTGCCCGCGTGTCGATAGCCCGCCGGATCCGCTCCTGGAAAAAACTCCGGTCGATCGCCACATCCACTTCGGAGGCAAGCAGCCGCACGGCGATGAGCGAGTGGGGATTCACATATCCCGTACCGATCCCCTGTCCCTTTGCATCGAACAGGTTGACGAGCTCGCCCGGTGCAAACGATGTGAGCGGGCTCCTCGCCGTATCGATCTCGTTACTGAACGCCCAGAGGTGACCCGCGCGTAACCTTGCATCCTCGCCACGAGCAAGAAAGATCTCCGCACGAGTCATGTCCGGATCGCTTTCGGTGTGAGCCCCTCGGCCGGCCGGGCGTTTCTCATGTCTCGTGAGAGGGCGGTGGCTCGAGCGCAAACGCGGAGCGGTAACGGGCCCAAAACTCGGCCGCATGGAAACGGTGGTTCTGTGTTCCTGGACTCTCGATCTTGAATGCCCCGAGAAGGGAAGCTACCCGCCCGGCCACGTTCCAGTCGAGGCCGCGAACCCATCCCCAGACGAGTCCGGCCCGGTAGGCGTCCCCGCAACCGGTGGGGTCGATCTCGACCCGGGGCGGGACCGGAGGGATCTCGATTCGCGCCCCCGACCGTCTCCAGATCCAGGATCCCTCGCGACCGCGAGTTTGCACGACCGCGCTCGCCCACTCGAGGAGTCGCGGAATCGTGAACCCGAAACGTTCTCCGAGAAGACCGGCTTCGTAGTCGTTGACCGCAATCACACCCGCCCCAGATGCGATCTCGGCGATATCATCCTGCGAGAGGATGCCGAGCGCCTGGCCGGGATCGAAGAGGTAAGGAATCGATCGCTCGCGAAAACCCTGGGCATGGGCGCGCATGCCCACCCGGCCATCCGGTGCCACGATCCCGACCCGGACCGGCTCGGCGAGGTGCTCCGGGAATGGCGCCTGACCGGAAGCCAGCATGGCACCCGGGTGAAACGCGGTGATCTGGTTGTCGTCCCGATCGGTCATGATGTAAGCCTGCGCGGTCAACGCTTCGACCGGATGGAGCGCCCCCGTCGAGATCCCCTGTTTTTCGAGCCAAATCCGGTACGGTGCAAAATCACTCCCGACCGCCCCCCAGGGACACGAGGGCTCTCCGAGGAGTGCGAGAGAGTAACAGATATTTCCGGCACAACCGCCAAAATCCCGCCGCAACTCACCGACTTCAAACGCCACACTGAGACTCTGGAGATGCCCTTTCAGGATCTGTTCGGAAAAGCGCCCGTCATAGCGCATGACCGTGTCGAAAGCGAGCGAACCTGATACCAGGATCATGCTTTGTCGAGGCCCCCCTGGGGATGCCAGGCGAGGTCGAGTTCGCGTGCCGCTCGCACATCGTCCAGGCGGCGCACAGGAGTGGTCCAGGGCGCGTTCCTGACCCGCTCGGGATCGTTCTGGACCTCCTCTCGGATCTTCGTCATGGTAAGAACGAAGGCATCCAGGGTCTCGGGTGACTCGGTTTCCGTGGGCTCGATCAGGAGACATTCAGGAACGAGCAGCGGGAAATAGGTGGTCGGCGCGTGCACCCCGTAATCCAGAAGCCGCTTGGCAAAATCCATCGCACTCACGCCCCATTCACGGGCTTCGCGCTTGAGGGTCACGATGCATTCATGACTGGCCCGGCGACGGGGATAGGCGAGCTCGAAGCCCGCTGCCTCGAGCTCCCGGGCCAGGTAGTTGGCATTGAGCGTCGCATACTCGCTGACCCGGCGCATGCCTTGGCGACCGAGCAGCCGGGCGTAGACGTAGGCCCGCAACAAAACCCCCCCGTTGCCCATGAACGCCGAGAGCCGACCGATGGTCTCGGGACGATCCCCCTCCTCCACCCAGACCAAACCACCTGCCTCACTCCTTGCAACGAAGGGCACGGGAAGAAACGGCTCCAGTCTGGGACCGACACCGAGCGCGGCCGCACCCGGCCCACCGCCACCGTGCGGTGTCGAGAACGTCTTGTGCAAGTTGAGATGGAGAACATCGAACTGCATGTCGCCCGGACGCACGCGACCCAGGATCGCGTTGAGATTGGCGCCATCGTAGTAAAGCAGCCCGCCAGCCTCATGAACGATCTTCGCGATGTCGAGAATCCGGCGCTCAAAAACGCCGAGCGTCGAGGGATTGGTCAGCATGATGCCTGCAGTCTGGGGTCCCACGGCCGCACGCAGGGCCTCCATGTTCACATCTCCCTCCCGGTCGGTCGGTATTTCCCGAACCCGGAAGCCACTCATCACGGCACTCGCGGGATTGGTTCCATGTGCCGCATCCGGCACGAGCACCTCGTTCCGGCCCGCATCCTTGCGCATCTCATGATAGCGCCGGATCATGGCCATGCCTGCGAACTCGCCTTGCGCACCCGCCATGGGGTTCAAGACGACCCTGCTCATGCCCGTGACCGCCTGGAGCATCTCCTGAAGCTCGAACACACAGGCGAGAAAGCCCTGCCGTCCCCGCTCCGGCGCGAGCGGATGGGCACCCAAAAACCCCTCGAGCATCGCGAGATGATTGGCGGCACGCGGATTGTATTTCATCGTGCAGGAACCGAGCGGATAAAAATGGGTGTCAATCGAGAAGTTTTGCTGTGACAGCCGGGTATAGTGACGCACCACCTCGAGTTCGGAAACCTCAGGCAAAGCCGGCGGGTGCTTGCGCAGCAGGTCATTCGGGAGATCATCGATCGCCTCTTCGCACTCCGGTGCGAGCCCGGGTGCCCGCCTGCCAGGCCGCGAATGACCGAAGATGAGTGTACTCATCCGAGCGCCTCAAGCGCACGCACGTAGTCCGGCTCCTCACCGATTTCCGGTACGAGTTCGTGATAAATCACCCGATCGTGTTCATCCAGCACCACGACCGCGCGTGCCGCAAGACCGGCGAGCGGCCCATCGATGATGAGCAGACCCCAGTCACGGGCGAAGTCGCGATCGCGCATCATGGACAGGGGGTGGACGTTTGCGAGGGACTCAAGACCGCAAAAGCGTTTCTGGGCAAACGGGAGATCGGCCGAGACCATGAGGAAAACGGATTCCGGATGTTGTTGCGCGTACGCATTAAACTTCTTGGTCGACAGCGCACAAACCGGTGTATCAATGCTCGGGAAGATGTTGAAAAGTTTTTTCTGCCCCGGAAAATCCTTGAGGGATCGGGGCTTGAGATCACCATCCACGAGCTTGAAATCGGGAGCAGCCGCATGGATTGGGGGCAGGCTCCCCTCGGTATGGATCGGTTGACCGCGCAGGGTTAGGGTGGCCATCGGCATCATCCTCGGTTGGGGGAAAGGGGTATCATCTGCGCCGCACTGATTCGGGAGAGGGGAGCAGACGTTCCAGTTCGGATCGGTAGCAGGCGATGTCTTGGGCACTGCGTGCCTCGGTCGCACAGGGAAGCCAGGCCTGGGCCAGTTCAGGACCGATGCGGCCGAGATCGTATCCGCCGAGAATACCCCGGTCGGTCAACGCCTCGAGGATGGGGCGGACCGGCTGGTCCATGACCAGGGGACATTCGTGAAAAAATGGCGTGCCTGGAAAGAGCGGGCGGATCCCGGGCAGGGCCGTCAGGGATTCGACCAAAAGGCGGGTTCGCGCATGGCATGCACGCGCGACCCGGGCGAGTCCGGCCGGACCGAGAAGCGAAAGGTAGAGGGTTGCCGCAGTCACCAGGAGTCCCTGGTTCGTGCAAATGTTGGACATCGCCCGCGCACGGCGGATATGCTGCTCGCGGGCCTGCAACGTCAGTGTGAATCCAGGCCGGCCATCCCGGTCCAGGGTACGCCCCACGATCCGCCCGGGCATCTGCCGGACGAGCCGCATGCGCGTGGTCAGAAATCCAAAATACGGCCCACCTGAACTGAGCGGTACCCCCAAGGGCTGGCCTTCTCCACAAACGATATCGGCCCCCTCCGCCCCCCATTCCCCTGGCGGCTTCAAAATCGCAAGCGAGGTAGGGTTGACCAGGGCAATCACGGTGAGACCCGCACGGTGGGCGGCGTCCGTCCAGCCATCGACTGCTTCGAGAAGCCCGAAAAAGTTGGGTTGGGCGAGTACGAGAATACCTGCTCCACCGCGAGCGAGGCGGGCCTCCATCCAAAGACGGTCCAGCCGGCCCGATTTCCGGTCATAGGGGATCCTCTCGATCGCAATCGACTGGGGTTCGAGAATGGTCTCGATCACCCGCAAGTAGGCGGGATGGAGGGTCTCCGGCAAGAGGATGACCAAGTCGCCGCCCTTCTGGTTCTGGACTCGGCAGGCCATGAGACAGGCTTCGGCCAGCGCGCTTGCACCATCATAAAGCGAGGCGTTGGATACTTCGAGACCCGTGAGCCCGGTCATCATGGACTGGAACTCGTAGATGACCTGAAGGGTTCCCTGGCTGGCTTCGGCCTGATAGGGCGTGTAGGCGCTGTAGAACTCCCCCCGGGTCGCGATCTCCCATACCGCCGCCGGAATGAAATGGTCGTAGGCCCCGGCTCCGAGAAAGCAGAGCGCGGGGGGGGTATCCCCGTGGGCACGCTCGCGCATGAGCCGGGTGATCTCCTGCTCGGAAACCTGCTCGGGAACGGTCTCGGGCAGCGCATCGATCCGAAGCGCGGGTGGAATCTCGTCGAAGAGATCCTCGACCCGGGCGACTCCGAGTTTTTTGAGCATGCCACTGACATCTTCCGGTGTATGGGGAATAAACGGCATGGGAGGGTCCTGGAATCAGTGTGCTTCGGCGAGCATGCGTTCGTACCCGGCCGCATCCAGAAGACCAGAGAGGTCCACAGGGTGCGCCGTCTTCACCTTGAGCAGCCAGCCCTCACCGTAGGGATCCCGATTGATGATCTCGGGGGATTTGGCGAGTACCGGATTGCCCGCCGCGACGGTACCTGCGAGCGGGGTATAGATGTCAGAGGCCGCCTTGACGGATTCGACCACGGCACAGACATCCCCGGCATCAAGCCGTTTGCCCACCGGATAGATCTCCGCATAGACGAGATCGCCCAATGCCTCCTGCGCGTGATCGGTGATCCCGATCGTGATTTCCTGTTCGGAATCACGACGCACCCATTCATGACTTTCGGTATAGCGCAGATCTTTCGACAGTTTGTTCATCACCCAATCACCTCCGGCAGATAGAAATTCAGTCGGCCCGCGGCACGAGCACCCGGCCCTGTTTCACAAACGGGGGGGGCTGCCAGCGGACCTCTAGGGCCCGATCGCGAATCACGACCTTGGCGTGCGCGGGACGGGGTTCTTGGACACGCGCGAGCCCGATCGAGAAACCCAGGGTAGGTGCAAAGCTCCCGCTCGTGATCAACCCGATGTTCCGCTCACCCTCGCGTAGTTCCTGATGGGACCTAAGGACACCCGGACCGGCCAGTACGACACCGGTGAGCAACCTCGTCACCCCCCTCTGTCGCTCTTGTTCCAGCGCCTTGCGACCGATGAAATCGCGTTCGGCAGGATCCCAGGCAACCGTCCAGGCGAGATTCGACTCGAGCGGAGAAGTGGTCTCGTCCATGTCCTGACCATAGAGATTGAGTCCGGCTTCGAGCCTCAGGGTATCTCGGGCACCGAGACCGATCGGAGGCACGCCCGCATCCACCCAGGCACTAAAAGCCTGGGTGAGACGCGCTTGCGGTAGCGCAATCTCGAATCCATCTTCGCCCGTGTAGCCGGTCCGGGCAACGAAACCTTCCTCATTTTCAAGGAACGCGAAGGGCTTGAGTGCGGCCAACCGCTCCGCAAAACCAGGCGTGAAAACGATCTTGAGCGCCTCCTGTGCACCCGGGCCCTGGAGGGCCAGCAGTCCGAGATCGGCCCGGGGCTCGAACCGGACCCGCAGGGTGCGGACTTCGGAGCGCATCCAGTCGGTATCGGCCTCCTTCCGCGATGCATTGAGCACGAGCCGGTAACGACCGGGTTCACGGTAATAAACGATGAGGTCATCCAGCACGCCGCCAGCCGGATTGAGCAGGCAACTGTAGAGCGCCCGGCCTGGATTCCTGAGCTTCGCCACATCATTGGCGAGCAGGCGCCTCAGCAAGGCTCCCGCGTCTTCACCCTCAATATCGACTATGCCCATATGGGACACATCAAAGATCCCGACCCCCCTGCGCACGTGGTGGTGTTCGTCGAGCTGGGAGCCATAGTGCAAGGGCATGAGATAGCCCGAGAAATCGATCAGTTTGGCTCCGAGACGCTCGTGGAGCCCGTACAGCGGGGTTTTTTGTGTCACGGTCTCACGCGCGGTTGACGGGGAGGTCCCAAGCCGGATCAGTGGCGATCAGGTTCCGTTCATCATAACCCAAACCGCCACCCGGTATGAGAATCAGCGGCCGACCGCAACGCTCTGGGGTGCACAAGACGACAACCTATTGAACTATGCGCCGAAACCCCTGCAGCCTAAAGCCCAACCGGAACGGTAGGAGATCTGGATGGCGCCGATCGCTCCTGACCCGATCGTAGGCGTTCACGGGGATCAACGTCGGGGCCACAACTCGCACTTCACCCCGAACGCGCTGAGCTGCGAGGACAGTACGGACGCCGGGGTCCCTGCCCGTAACATGCCAAAAGCTGCTCGAGCTTGCCGAGCGTTCTGATCAATCGGCCTACCCGCTCGTCTCGATTGGGGATCGCCCCGAGGCTGCGCGATTCGCCGCCCGACTCCGCTACCGCCACCACCATCGTCTCCGCATGGACATCCGATCCGATCAATCGTCTGTTGCTCAACGCCGATCCCCATGGGTATGCGAGTCACCACCACGGGCCTTTGCAGATCCAAAGCGTAACCCGCGAACTGCAAATCGGGAGCCGGTCGTTCCCTTGCGACTCGTTTCTTTGCAGAGCCCTGGCCCGCCATGACGGTAACAGCTAAAGCTGACCGGCCGCTTTCAGTTCAGCAGCGAAGGTTGCAAGCGACATCACGAGTGTCAGCGACCGGTTGTTGAGCGGCACCGCACCATACGACGCATACCATTTGGCCGCCCGCTCATGCTTCGCATCGATGATAAGCAGCACGCCCCCCGCTTCAGCCGCGGCGCGCAGGCAGCGCAGTGCGGCTGCGGCGAGAAGCTGACCGCCAAGGCCCAGTCCTTTCACACGGACATGCGTCGCTATGCGCACGAGACGGAACCCCGGCACATCGTGTTGCGCAAGGCCACGCCGCAAAATCTCCGGCGTATCGGCATACGCGACCGCGCCCGGCGCCACACTGTAGAAACCCAGGATTGTTGTGTTATCGGCGTTGTCAATAGCGAGGATGGTTTTCGCGCCGCCGAGGTCATGGCTTTGACGTGCGTAGCGTTTCAGAAAATCGTTTAGTTCCGCATCGCCGCAATCGAACGCCTTCCGGTCGTGCTTCTTCGAGATCGGCTCTTCGTGCCAGGCCAGAAGCGTCATCTGGGCTTGGGCATCGCGGCAATGGCTGCGCGCAGCTTGGCATTCGGAGCAGGCGGGTTTTCCAAGAGGTTCAGCACCAGCAGGCTGTCTCTTTTCGACAACCGAATCCGCTCTGCTTCCTCGATCACGGTTTTGGCCTCGCGCATGGCGAGCTGGACGATGAAATCCGTGAGATCTGTGTTCCGCAAAGCGGCCGCCCGTATGAGCGTCGCCTTTTGCTCCGGCCGGACGCGAAGTTGCATCCGCTTGTTGTCGTCAACGGCTACTCTGGGCATGGTCGTCTCCTTTAATTCGTACACATTTAAAGAGTACACGATTTTAGCCTTCTGTCAAATATGTTCTCCTTAAATAAGGCGGTTGATTATTGAAGAACGGGCCATGATTGAGATGCAACGGGGATCAGAGATCACGCCGGGGGCGATGGCCTGGGCTCTGAACCGGTCGGCACCGACCACCTCCCGGGAGCTCCATCGTCATGACTGGAGGCGCCCGAAGGTCACCGGAGGCTCTCGCGCTACGCCGCCTATCAACGCGCCCGGGCCTGCTGCGGCAGTCCTTTCCCAAAGACAGCGAGGGAGTGTCTTCACCCAAAAGGAACTGGATGCGATCGCCTGGTCACTGAACACACAGCCTCGCTCGGCGCCAGGATTCCAATGTCCCACCGAGCCCTGCACCCCGGAGGCTTTCGACTTCAGGAAGAATGATCGAGATCCTTTTGCACGAGGTCATTGAAACTGCTCCCTTCTTGAGACTCAAACCTCGATTGGAATGCACTGAATCCCATTCAGCCGGAATGCTAAAATAGCAATAGAGGTACGAAACCTATGGGTAAAGGCTTGACCTATGCTTCCAAAACTCCGGATGCCCGGGGGTATGTCGCATACGACCAAGACGAGCATGCCATCTGGGCGCTCCTCTACAAACGCCAGCTCGAGATCCTGCCGGGGCGGGCCTGCCCGGAGTATCTCCAAGCCCTGGCCCAGATCGGTCTGCCCGCTGACCATATTCCGCAATGCCCGGAGCTCACGGCCTGTCTCAGTGCATCGACCGGGGTGGAAATCGTCCCGGTACCGGCACTCATCTCAAATGAGCGATTCTTCGAGCTTTTGGCATCCGGACGTTTTCCCTGCGCCACCTTCATCCGCTCGCGGGACGAACTCGAATATCTCAAAGAGCCCGATGTGTTCCACGAAGTATTCGGTCATGTGCCGCTGCTCTCGGATCCGCGTTTTGCTGATTTTGCACGCGCCTACGGTCGTGCCGGTCTCGCCTGCCGGAATCAGCAGGAACAGGATGTGCTGGCGCGCCTGTACTGGTTCACGATCGAGTTCGGGCTGCTTCAAACCCAAGACGGATTACGCACCTACGGCGCGGGGGTGATCTCCTCGATCGGGGAGACGATCTACGCCATCGAAAGCCCCATTCCGCTCCGCAAGCCGTTTGATGCTCTCGAGGTGCTCCGTACCCCTTATCGGATCGATGTCTTTCAAACACTCTATTACACTCTCGCGAGCTTCGATGAACTGTTCTCCGTCGCCCAAAGCGATATCATCGCGCTCGTGCGCCGCGCCATTCGCCTCGGAGATCAGATGGAGGCGTTTCCATCCGCGGATCCGGCAGATGCCCAGTTTCACACGCAACGAGGTTGATCATGAGCGAACTCAGCGAAAAGCGCTGCCTGCCCTGTGAGGGCGGGGTCCAGCCGATCGATTCGAAAGAAGCCCGGACCTATCTGAAACAGCTCCATCACAGCTGGAAACTCAATGCGTCCAATACCGGGATCGAACGCAGTTATACGTTCGAAAACTTTTACGCAACCATGGCATTCGTCAACGCCGTCGCCTGGATCGCACATCAGGAAAACCATCATCCCGATCTCGAAGTCGGATATAACCGGTGCCGGATCTGTTACGCCACCCACGCCATCAAGGGTTTGTCCGAGAACGATTTCATCTGTGCCGCCAAAATCGACCGGCTGGGGGGCGGCTGATACGACCGGTTCGAGACCTCCTACCCGCTACTTGCGCCCGATGCCGTAGTAGCGGAAGCCCGCAGCCGCGAGACGCTTGGGATCATAGAGATTGCGCCCGTCGAAGACGACGCGCGACCTCAGTGTTTGGGCAATCTGGTCCCAATCCGGACTTCGGTAAATCGGCCACTCGGTCACGAGAACCAGGGCATGGGCCCCCTCCAGCGCCTGGAGTGGATTCTGTGACCAGTGGAGCCCGGGGGGATCCCCGAGCAGTGCACGCGCGCCTGCCAAGGCTGCCGGATCGTGTGCCCGGACTTTTGCACCTTTGGAGAGTAACGCCTGGATGAGATCCAGACTCGGTGCTTCGCGGAGATCGTCGGTGTGGGGTTTATAGGCCAGGCCCCAAAGCCCGAGCGTCATCCCCTCGAGTCCCGCCTCCCCGAAATGCTTCTGGATCTTGTCGAAGAGGACAGTTTTTTGCCGGCGATTCCTTCTTTCCACAGCCTCGATAATCCAGGGTTCCCCCCCCATCGATCGCATGAGGTGGATGAGCGCCCGCACATCCTTCGGAAAACAGGATCCGCCATACCCCACACCCGCATAAAGAAAGTGGTATCCGATCCTCGGATCCGATCCGATTCCCTGGCGAATGAGCTCGATATCGGCGCCAACCGTATCCGCCAGCTGCGCCATTTCGTTCATGAAGCTGATCTTGGTCGCGAGAAAAGCATTTGCGGCGTACTTGGTGAGTTCCGCCGAGGTGATGTCCATGAACATCATGCGGTCATGGTTCCGATTGAACGAGGCATACACCTCTTTCATGAGTTCACAGGCCCGTGACTGGTCCGCTCCAATAATGATGCGATCCGGACGCATGAAGTCCTGGACGGCCGCCCCCTCCTTCAGAAACTCTGGATTCGAGACCACGTCAAAATCGATTGCCAGATCGCGCCGAGCCAGTTCCGCCCGAAGGGTATCCCGGACCCTGAAGGTCGTACCGACCGGGACCGTCGATTTGGTGATGACCACCTTGTATGCCTCAAGACAGGATCCGATGGTGTGGGCCACATCGAGCACATGCCGGACATCCGCCGATCCATCCTCCCCGGGTGGCGTACCCACGGCAATGAAGAGCAGTGTCCCATGCGCAACACCCGCTGCGCCATCAGTCGTGAACCGGAGCTGACCACGGGCCTGATTCTCCCTGACGAGCGTATCCAGTCCGGGTTCGTAGATGGGAACCTCTCCGCTCTGAAGCCTCTGGATCTTGTCTGAATCGACATCGACGCAAAGCACCTCATGGCCGTTTTCGGCGAAGCAGGCACCGGTCACGAGACCCACATAGCCGGTTCCGAAGATCGTGATCCGCATCAGGATCGCCCCCCGGAATGACGGGTCGCGCGGGGCAAGGACGAACCTCCCTCAAGCCGCACGGGATCATGCCCGCACATCACCAGAACCATCTGAGATGAAACAAGATCGCATTGACATCCGAGTTATGGTCGTAATCGGCGCCGAGCTGAAAAGGACCCCAGTTGGCCCCCGCTCCGAGTTCGGCTCCGAATCCGCGCGAACCCCAGTGCTGGTTGAGCTCGGTATAGAGCCCAAAGTCGACCTCGAAGGTCCGGTTGATGCTCTGGCGGATCCCGTAGAGGATCTTCCAGTAATCATCGACACGGGATCCCACCGGGGGATGCATCGTGGAACGTATGAAATCCGTTTCCACATAAGCCGAAGCCCTTCCGGTCGGGTTCGCCACATACCCCACCCCGACTCCGGCCCGATGCAGCCCGATACCCGAATGAGCCAACGTGAGGTGCGCATAGGATGCGGTCACGAACACATGCGTCGCGAACGCCCAGCTCAATCGAACGCCGGGACCCGTGAGACGGTTGCCGAAATAGCGGGAGTACCCGCCAGAGTAATCCGTGATGGAAAGATAGCTCTGGCCCATGTTGGTTGGC
>JAJZBR010000100.1 GCA_021798795.1 Pseudomonadota bacterium | reverse complement strand
GGGATTGGATTGCTGAACCACCCGGTTGTACGCTGAGTGGCGATGGATCTTCAAAAAGGCCGCCAGCGCACGGGCCCGGGCGCTTTCGTGCGCAATCATCGGGAGAGGATAGCTCCCCCTATCGGATGACTCCTGAACGGATCCCGGCGGGTGGATGGGCGTGTGTAATGACGCATCCGAAAGGGTGGCGAGTTCGGGTACGTACCGGCGAATCCAGTTCCCGTTGGGGTCAAACCTGAGTCCCTGAAGCCACGGGTTGAAGATACGGAAATACGGCGCCGCATCCGTCCCGCAACCAGCCACCCACTGCCATGAAGCGGAATTATTCGCCGGATCGGCGTCGACCAGGGTTTCAAGAAACCAGCGCGCTCCCCATTGCCAGGGTAAAAGCAGATCCTTGACCAGAAAACTCGCCACGACGAGACGCGCGCGATTGTGCATCCATCCCGTCTGCCAGAGTTCACGCATGCCGGCATCGACGAAGGGATAGCCGGTTTGCCCGAGGCACCAGCGGTCGAAATCCTCGCGCGAATCACGCCACGGCAGATTTGCGAACTCGGGGCGTAGCGGCACATCGGAAAGCTGCGGGAAATGATGGAGAAGATGATAGGAAAACTCGCGCCAATAAAGCTGGCGGATGAAGGCGGCAGAGGTGGAACTGAGTTCAGGCTGGCACGCCCCTTGCTCCCGGACCCGTGCAGCGACTTCCCGGATGCTGATCTCGCCGAACCGCAGATGCGGAGACAGCCGCGAGACAGCATCGGCCCCCGGTTTATCACGCTCGGCCTGATAACGGCTGAGACCGGTGGCGAGAAATGCATCCAGGCGGGTCCTGGCTCCCCGTTCCCCAGGCTGCCAGTACCGCTCGAACCGACGTGACCAGCCGGGCAGGGAATCCGCGAGATGATCCACTTGGGTGGCATCGTTCCCAGGCGGTGGTACCACTCCCGGGATCCGACCCGGCGGATCAGCGAGTGACGGGGAGGTCGCCACCGTGCGGGCTGCACGCCAGTAAGGCGTGAATACTCGGTAGGGAGTCTCTTGGTGGGTTGAGATCTCCCAGGGTTCATGCAGCAGGAATCCGTTGAAACTTTGCGTCTCGATCCCGAGATTCCGAAGCATAGACTCGAGTTCCCGGTCAGCTTCAAGATCCTTGGGTGCATAGCGCCGGGTCCAGTAAACCGCTCGAATCTCGCAGCTCTGCCGGATCGCATCCAGGGTTTCGGGCCATCCGCCCGATCGGATCCAGAGAGGCGCGCCCCGCTCCGCCAGCTCCCGCGCGAGCGCCTGGACGCTTCGGATCCGCCACCAGTCCGAAGCAACGCACTGATCAGCCGGTTGTGGAGGTACCCAGAGCGGAATCACCCGATCGCCGCTGGCACAAGCCGCTTCGAGCGCGGGCTGGTCGGTCAGCCGAAGATCGTCCCGGTAGAGTACAACCACACCCATCATGGAAAATCAGGCGAGAGCCGGGTCGGATCGCGCCAGTTGACCCTGCGGGCGGATCGGGCCCGCGCACTCACGATACGGATAAGGGGCCAAGGCAGGCTAAATGAATCGCGCGCGATCACCCCAGTCCCCATGAAAAGCAAGGTCTAACGAACTCGCAGCATGCGAGAAAAACCGGGCGCCGGCATCCCCACGACTCCGAAGCTCACATGCGCCAACCCACCAGGCGAAGAAAGGACGCCCCTTCGTTCATGAAACCCGCCCGATGATGTTCTGGATCGTTCCATGTTGATTATTGCAAGGATCGAGGATGTTGTCCGACCGTCCCGGGTGACTTGGGATCAACACCATTTGATCAGGCTATCGAGGAGCCTGCGAGTTCGTGAACCGTACGGCGGATTGAGCAGCGAAAACCCGCTCCAGTGACCCCCTCGGAGCACGCTTCTCGCTTTTGAAAAGGTCCGGAATCCGTACACGCCGTGGTATTGCCCCATCCCGCTCCCTCCCACCCCGCCAAAGGGCAGCCCGTTGTGGACAAAATGAATGAGCGTGTCATTGACCGTCACGGCACCCGAACGCGTCGATCCGAGCACCTGATCCAGCCGGTTCTGGTTGTTCCCGAAGTAATAAATCACAAGTGGTAGGGGGCCTGAGCGGATGTGGGCGATCGCTTCCTCAAGATCATCATAGGCGATCAGGGGGAGAATCGGTCCGAAGATCTCTTCCCTGAGAATCGCCATGTCCGCCTGGCAGTTGCGCACAACGGTCGGTGCGAATGCCCGATCGGAGGGACCGCCCTGAGCATCGGGCAGGAGAGGAACAATCTCGCCGCCACGCCCTCTCGCGTCCTCAAGCAACCGCTCCAGTCTGATCCGGTGATCCGGATCGATGATCCAGGTGTAGTCAGGGCTCGCAAGCCCGCCTGGGTAGCGACGCGCCAGAGAAGATTTGAGGAACCCCTCGAACGCCCCGAGCGCCTGCCGGGGGAGCAGGACGTAATCGGGTGCGATACAGGTCTGACCGGCGTTCAGGAACTTGCCGGCAACAATGCGCTCTGCCGCCTTTCCGAGCGGGAAGCCTTGATCGACAATTGCGGGGGACTTGCCGCCGAGCTCAAGCGTGACGGGCGTGAGATGG
>JAJZBR010000046.1 GCA_021798795.1 Pseudomonadota bacterium | reverse complement strand
GGCGAGCAGGTCGTCCAGGCCTTTCGGATTGAATCTGCCCGGATCGCGCCCGAACCCGGGCCCGTCGCCCCGCGCTTCGCTTCGGCAGAACACGTCACAGCATTCCCCGAGCCTAGCGTGAATGCTGGAGCGGGACGGATCCCGGATCTGCTCTACCCCCGTCTGCAACCAGGGGCGGCCGATCCGGATCGGGTTTCGAGACCTATCGAGACACCCGCCTTCTCGATGTCGTCTGGTCAACCGGTCGCACCCATCGGGAATCCATCGGTATACACCGGGGGATCCCGCTACAATGAACGGGGCTCCTCGCGACCCGGTCAACCATGCCTTTCATCATTCACGAACGCGAAGGGATCCTTTGGGTTCTCTGGATCCTCTGGCTCGGAGTCTTCGTGGTGGGGGCGCACTGGACGAGAGCAATCCCGCACCCCCCGACCCTCCGGCGTGGGACGCTTCGTTCACTCCTTGCCGAGATCGCCCTGGCCATCCCGATCGGGCTCGTCTTCGAGATAAAAAGGCCCTGGCTCGACTCCGCGCGTCTGCCTGAAGTCTCGGCCCCACCCGGCCCGCTCATGACCGTATCCGGCATCGCTTTTTCATTCTGGGCCCGCTTCGCACCCAACCGCAACTTGCACGGTGTGGCCATGATCCACCCGGATCACGAACGGGTCAGCCGGGATCCCGACCACCTCCTCCACCACCCGATCTATGCGGGCTTGCAACTCGCGTTCGCGGGATCGGTTGCGACCCAGGGTGCCCCGATCAAAGGGATCGTGATCGGGCCCCTCCCCATCTTTTTGAGCAAGATCGGTTGTGAAGAGCGGCTCCTCGAGGCCGCCTTGGGTGATCGTTTCACCCGCTTCCCGTGCGAAACCCGGGCTTTTTTCCCAAGTCTTGGATGGCGCCCGGACCGGGGTACAAGGTGATCCGGGAACTCCGGGCACCCCACAGATCCGACCCGGGCGGGATCTGGATGTCCCTTGCCGTCCTGATCCGGCGTCATCTCTGGCTCATCCTCGCTCTTCTCGCATTTGCCTTGACCTTCACGCTCTACGCAATGGGCTTTTCGGGGGGATGGGTGCTGGACGACATCACGAACATCGTGGAGAACCCGGCGCTCCTGATCCACGGCTCGAGTCTCGGGGCGATCATGAACGCCGCCTGGTCCTTCGAGGCGGGCCCCCTGAGACGCCCGATCAGCATGCTCACCTTCGCCTTCAACCGCACCCTTTTCGGGCCTGCTCCGCTTTCTTTCAAGATCACGAACGTCCTGATCCACCTCGTGAACGGCCTGCTCCTTCTGGGATTCACACGGGGGCTCCTCCGGATCGGGCGGACGATCTGGCAGAGCGACTGGAGCGATGCCGAGATCGACTATACGGCGCTCGCCACGGTCGCAGCCTGGCTTCTCCTGCCCCTCAACGTGACCTCGGTTCTCTACGTCGTCCAGCGCGAAGCCTCGCTCGCGGCCACCTTCACGATCGCGGGTGCCTGGTTCTATCTCCGCTTGCGCAAAAGACTCGTCGAAACGGGCAAGGGATGGCGCGTGCTCATCCCGGGATTTGCCTCATTCCTCATCCTCGCCTCCTTCACCAAGGAGTCGGGCGCGCTCCTGCCCGTCTATACCCTCCTCCTCGAGGCGCTCCTCTTCCGTTTCCGGAACCAGTCGGGACGGCCCAGTATCGGGATCATCGCATTCTATGGTGTCTTTCTCATCCTGCCCGGGGTGGCCGGCCTCATCTGGATGTACCGGACCGGGCTCTTCGGTTATGTGGGCATGCCCTTCACGCTCGGCGAGCGCCTGCTCAGCGAACCCCGGGCGGTCCTGCATTACATCGGATGGGCACTCCTCCCGACTTTGGCCGACTTCAGCGTCTTCCACCATCTCCTGCCTTCGACCGGCTGGCTCGAGCCGCCCTCGACCCTCTTATCGGCCGCAGCCCTCCTCCTGCTCGTCGTCCTGGCATTCCTCATCCGGCGTAAAAATCCCCTCGCTGCACTCGGGATCGGCTGGTTCTTCGCGGGTCAGCTCATGGAATCGACGATCTTCCCGCTGGAACTCGTCTTCGAACAGCGCAACTACCTCGCGGATTACGGTCTCGTCTTGACCGTCTTCTCGCTCCTCATTCTGGCCACGCCGAAACTCCGCTACCGGAGTGCACGGATCTCGGTCGCGCTCCTTCTGATCGCCTTCTATGCCTTCGTGACCGCGCAGTGGACCTATGCCTGGCGCAACAACCTCGCTCTCGCTCTTGACCAGGCCGCCTTTCATGAGCAATCTCCCCGGGCGACCTACTTCCTGGGACAGGTCCTGAGCGATCTCACGCTCACGGGACACCCCGCGCTCTACCCCGCAGCCATCGGCGCGCTCGAGCGGGCGAGTCAGGTGCCCCAGGCGGACATCCTCCCCGAAGCGGCCGCCGTCATCCTCTCGGAAGAAACCCATCATCCGACGCCACTTCGGCTCTTCACAACCATGGAAGCGCGACTCGAAGCGCGAAGTCTCACTGCGAGCGATCTCCAGGGCCTTCAAGCGATCGTGAGCTGCGAGACCGTCAAGCACTGTCACCTTCCCCCGCCCTGGATGCGCGCGCTCTTTCAGGCGGCTTTTCGATCCCCCAGCCTTTCCCGGCTTAACTTCACGAAGGGGAACCTGCTCGTGCTCGAGGGGAACTGGCTCGTCGCGGACGGGAAACCGCTCGCCCGTATCCGCCCGCTCGACGCCGAGGCGGCCCGTCTCAATCCGCAAACGTCCCAGTACCGCATCAATCTCGCAACCATCGATCTCGCCATGGGACATCTCAAGGCGGCCCGGCGGGATCTGGATCTCTTGAAGCCACTCAACTGGATGGGCCGGCTCAATCCCGCGATTCAATCATTGACGCACGCGATCCAGGCGCGCGCGGAGAAGCGGAGTGAGCCTCCCCGGCGGCATCCGAGAGGTTCCGGAACGAGGCCCGTGCAATCGAAAGATGCCCCTCACGATCGCGCACGTGCCCTACGAGCGAAGTAGACGGCATCGATCGGGGTTTTCACGAGATCTGCCCCCACCTCTCTCCGTGAGAAGAGGAAACCCCGTCTCTTTCCCCCTACGATCGGCCGGATCCGACCCTCTCCAAGTTCGCCATACGCGTCTATGATGTCCGGGATTTTCTTGCCGGAGCCTTCTTTTCCATTGCCGAGGAAGTCCCCTTCTTCGCCGATGTTTTCGGGGCAACCACCGAAGAAACCGGCGCCTGCTTCCCCGGGACGGAGGAGGATCGCTTTTTCGGCGACGGTCTTTTCCCACCGAGCGGTCTCATCCCATTTTTCTTCCCAGACGCCGAGCTGGCTCCCTTCTTTACCGACATGTCCGTGGCAACGTCCGCAGACGTCGCCGCCTTCCGTCCCGCAAGCGAGGAGGATCCTTTCTTCACCGGGGTTTTCGGCGAATATCCCGTCGCGGGAACCCCCTTCTTCCCTGTATTTCGGGCGCGATCTTTTTGTGCCGGCGCACTCATCTTCCCTCCCATCGCCTGGCCGGACTTCGAAAGGCGCGCCCCGGGCTTGAGGGGCGAAACCGGGGGGCCGACGGATGCCATCTCGAGTCCAAACACTTCCTCAAGCTCTTCGTCGGCCAGAACATGGCTTTGGTCGGGCCCTTTAGATGTCTTCCCTGAAAATTCCGCCGCCTGCGTCACCAGATCGTTGGCGTCCACCTGACGCAGCGTGAAAAGAAGCTCGGGCCGCTCGTCCAGTCGTGCGCCAACTCCGTAAAGCGTGGCGGCCACGTGCTTGCACATCGAGGCCCAGTCCGGACAGGAGCAGTCGAGCCGGATCTCCTTCGGCGAGGGGAAGAGTCCCGCCTTGGGTTGGCAAATGCGTTCCATGACGGCCTTCGAGAACTTGCCCTGCAACAGCTCCACGAGCGAGGAGATGGAGCCGGTGCATTCCTGCGCGAGCGACGCCCACCGCTTCTCCGGCAAGGGAAGGATGGCGATGTCGATCGTGTAGAGGTCCGATCCCATCACGAGCGCCCGTACCCCTCCCGGTTCGATCGCCAGATCAACGACCGATCCGTTGCGGACGTAGGCACGCCCCCGCGGCATGCGATTTTCGTAGTCGCTGTAGGCCTCGAGATTGTCGCACCAGGCCTTCCCCCAGAAGGTCCGGGCAATGCTCCGGCCCTCGACGACCACGGGAGACATCTCCTGGCCGGCCTTTTTTGCCTTGGCTTTCATCTTTTCCGCCTGCGCACGGCGCACGGCGACCGGAATATAGGGTTTCCAGAATCGATAGCTCACGGGATCATTCTCCGATTGAATGGATGTCGAGCTTGACCAGGTCGAGCAACTCCGTGTCGCTCAACTCGGTCAGATTGACTTCACTGCCCCCTCCCCCCTCTTCGAGGACCTCCTGCACCAACGCCTGCTTGGACCGGATCAGATCGTCGATGCGTTCCTCGACGGTGCCCCGGCAGACGAACTTGTGCACCAGCACGTTGCGGTGCTGACCGATGCGCCAGGCCCGGTCGGTCGCCTGGTTCTCCACAGCGGGGTTCCACCAGCGGTCGAAGTGAATCACATGGGAGGCGGCGGTCAGATTGAGCCCCGTTCCTCCCGCCTTGATCGAAAGGACGAAGAAGGGAGTGCGCTCGTCTTCCTGAAAACGCGCGACCCGCTCCCGGCGCTTCCCAACCGGCGTCCCGCCATGCAGGACGAGGCCCTCCCGCCCGAAGATCCCCCCCAGAAAAGCCGCGAGAGGCTCCGTCGTCTCCCTGAACTGGGTAAAAACAAGGACCTTTTCCTGTTTGGCGGCAATGGTCTCCGCAAGTTCGCCAAGCCGCCTGAACTTGCCGCTGTCCTCCGGCTTCCAGGCTCCATCACCCGTCCACTGCGACGGATGGTTGCAGATCT
The DNA here is from genome assembly GCA_021798795.1 of Pseudomonadota bacterium. Classification (GTDB taxonomy): domain Bacteria; phylum Pseudomonadota; class Gammaproteobacteria; order JAKAQQ01; family JAKAQQ01; genus JAJZNM01. Next base: position 10,299 of record JAJZBR010000046.1, on the reverse strand, counting down.
GCTTGAACCGCATCAGAAAGGACAAGACCAGCCCCCTGCGCTCCATGCCCTCTGAGTGTTCCAGGGCGGACTCGAGCTCCTGGACCGCGCGCTGGTAGAAGGCGGCCTGGGAGGGATTCAGTGAACACCAGGCGATGACTTCCGTCTTGTCCGGAAGGTCGCCGATGATCCGCTTGTCGCTCTTCAGGCGGCGCAGGATGTAGGGCTTGACGAGGGCTCTCAGCGGACCGTAATGGGCCAGATCCTTCGTGACGCGGGCGAAGGTCTTCTGAGAACCCAAGAGGCCCGGATGAGTAAAATCGAAGAGGGACCAGAGGTCGGAGAGGCGATTTTCCACGGGGGTGCCGGTGAGAGCGATGCGGGATGCGGCCTGAAGCTTCTTGACGGCCTTCGTCTGCTTGGCGTTTGGGTTTTTGAGGGCTTGCGCCTCGTCGGCCACGACCAGATTCCACCGCATCTCGAGAAGGTTCGGCAGGCGCAGAAGGGTCGCGTAGCTCGTCACCACGAGATCCACACCCGACAGTCGCCCGGCTTCGAGGAGCCGAAGCTCCTCCTGAGCCATCCAGGAAGGATGGGCGATGAGAGTGCGGAGGGAGGGAGTGAAGCGTCGGGACTCCTGCTCCCAGTTGGCGAGGAGCGAGGCCGGTACCACGAGGAGGCTCGGGCGGGTCCGCTCGAGCGTCAAAAGAAGCGCGAGAACCTGGATCGTCTTCCCCAGACCCATGTCGTCGGCCAGGCATGCGCCGAGACCCATCCCAACGAGCAGATTCAGCCAGCGAACCCCCGTCAGCTGGTAGGGGCGCAGCGTGGTTTTCAAGGCCGGTCCGGGATCGATCCCGGACAGATTTTCCGGAGAGCGGACCTTCTGGAACCATTCGGAAAGCCATTTCCCGGAGACGATCTCGGACCAGTCCGGGTCGACGGGTTCGGAGCCGTCGATTGCGGCTCCCGCGAGAAGGCGCATGGACTGGGCGAAGGGAAGGCCATCCACTCCGTGGGCTTCCTCGATCCCCTCGAAGCGGGCGAGGAGGCTCGCCATCCGATCCCGGTCCACTTCGACCCACTGGCCCCGGATCCATTGCAGGCCTTCGCCGTTTGCGAGCAGGGCCCGGACCTCCTCGGGACTGAGGGACTGCCCGTCGAGTGTGATCTCGACCTTAAAGTCGAGCAGGGCGTCCATGCCGAGGACCACGGGACTCCCCCCACCGACTTTGGCGGAAACCTTCGGCCGGGCGGGACGGTTGGCGGCCCAGGCCTTGGGCATGCGCACGACGATTCCGGCGGTCTCAAGCTGCGGCACATCCTTGAGAAACCGAACGGCATCCCGAACGTCCCACCGCAGGGGATGGTAAATGTCACCCTCGGTGACCAGCCGGGCCAGCCATTCACAGTTCTCTGCCGCCCTCTGGACCGGCAGGAAGAGGGACAGAAGCTGGTTTTTCTTCTTTCCTCCGGAAAACTCCGCCAGAGCCTTAGAGAGCGGCAGGTGCTGGGCCTTTCCATGAGCCGAGAGAGACGAGGTGTAGGTGGCGAGAAAGGCGAAGGGACATTCCGGATCCTTGCGATTTTCCGCGAGGTTGAAGTGCACACGCCCCACAAGATTCCAGGCCGGATGCTTCGACTTGAGGAAGGCCTGGAGCGTCCGGCCGGAAACGGCCAGCTCCGCCTTCACAGCCTCTTCGACGGATGTCCAGAGGGCGGTGAGGACGTCCGGGGTGAGATACTCCCCGCCCGTCATGGGGGGCGCATCGAGAGCCAGAGATTCGAGAAGCGGGCCTTCGGGAGGGGAGACGGAAATTGCGCCGTCTTCCGGCGTGGCGGTCAGGGCCGTCACGTATTGGCGCGCGAAATCCCGCCAAAAGGACCATACCGAAGGAAGGGCCGTGGTAACCTCCGCCGCGCCCAACTGAAGCAGGCCCCCTCCCGTCCCCCGCGCGAAGGCCTCCCTGAGCCGTCCGTCAAGCGCGTCGTCCAGGGGAGGGGCTTCCGGCTCGTCGACAGCCTCAAGATGCCCCTTCGGTGTGAGTTGCAAGGCAAGGGTCATGACGCGCGGCCTCGAGCAATTATCCGGACGCATGTTTTCGATGAGAGACCACAAGATACGGGAAAATCCTCCCTGACGTCTTTAACCGCTTCCCGGCCTGTTGGACTTGGTTTGCAGCCTCATTGTCGCCGATTGCCCGAGCTTCGTCTTCCAGTGACTGCGGGTCGATGCCGGGTATAAGGCAAGCCGGGTCATTCGGGATGGTCTTCAGTCGTTCCCAAGGCGTCATGATCCGGTCGTGCGGGTAGGTTTTCCGGATCTTTCCCTTTGCATCAATCTGGTCCGCGACGAAATGGCCGGGCCGATGGAAATTGAGGCACATGACGGGAAACTATGGGTAACGGCCCCAAGGTTGAAATTCGTTCATCCCATTTAGATTTGACTATAGCTTCCAATTAATTATAATGGGGTGAGAATACATATCCAAATTGAAAGTATTATCTTCAGTTTGGCAGCCACTCTTGCGTGTGAGACACCGTTAAGCTAATCATGATAAAAAGAATCTTATCCCAAAAAATAACATCGTTATCTGAAAAGTTTCCGGTAATCACGATAACCGGACCGCGCCAGGCTGGCAAGACTACCCTCGTCAAGTCCGTATTTAAAGACTATTCGTATATCAGTCTCGAAGACCCTGATGAAAGGGAGTTTGCTGTTTCCGACCCCAAGGGTTTTTTAAGAAGGCTGCCTGAAAACGTCATATTAGACGAAATCCAGAGAACGCCAGCCTTGTTTTCATATATACAGGGAATCGTTGACGAAAAATACGTCCCCGGCAGGTTTATTTTTACGGGGTCTAATCAGTTTCATCTTATAAAAAACATAACTCAGACGCTTGCCGGAAGAACGGCCGTCGTCAACCTCTTTCCGTTCAGCTTGTCCGAATTATTATCAAAACCTGCATTTAACCCAATTTCTATAGAATCGTTAACGGAAACGCAATGTATAAAGCCGTTGTTAAACATCGAGAACTATCTTTTTAAAGGCTTTTATCCGCCAGTGTACGATAAAGGATATGAACCTTACGACTGGTTTTCGGGTTATTACAGGACATACGTGGAAAGAGATATTAGGGAGATTGCAAATATAGCCAACCTTGAAGCATTTCAAAAATTTATTCATTTATGCGCCGGTAGGTGTGGTCAGATTCTTAATCTTTCTTCGCTTGCATCCGACGCAGGGATTTCCCACACTACTGCAAGAAGTTGGATTTCTGTTCTGGAAGCAAGTTTTATAGTTCACATCCTTCCGCCTCATCATTCAAACTTTTCGAAAAGAATAATTAAAAGCCCGAAGTTATATTTTTTAGATACCGGCTTATTGTGTTATCTTTTACGGATTAAAACTCCGGAGGATGTTTTAACGCATTCCATGAAAGGGCAGATATTCGAAAATTTCGTGTTTCTGGAACTGTTTAAATCCTTCGCGAATATTGGAGAAATACCCCCATTATATTTCTGGCGCGACAAAACAGGACACGAGATTGATTTTATAATAGACGATGGGAAAAAACTTATCCCGATAGAGGCAAAATCCGGCGAAACCGTGACAAGTTCGTTTTACGACGGACTTAAGTTTTTTAAGAATCTCGGGGGAAAGGATATATCTAAAACAGGGGTTCTCGTACACGGCGGAGATGGGCTTTATAGAAGAAACGAAATATCGACGATCCCATGGTATTGCATTTGATTAATCCCAGATTTTCCATTAGACCGAACCTTGACTGTCTGATCAGGCCGTAGCCCAGCACTGATGCGGGTTTCAGCTTTTTTCTTCTTCGGGATCGTACCCATGTAAGGCCTCGGTAATAAATAACTATACCATATTCTGAATGCCTGTGTTACGCTTGCAGCGGATGGGCACTCTGTCGGATTTGACGCGGAAGTTACGTTCCATCTGGCCACATCTGGACGAACGGACGCGGCGCATCACCGCTGCGAACGAAGCGATGAGCTTGGGGTTTGGGGGCGTCTCGCTGGTTCACCGGGCGTCTGGACTGTCGCGCCAGGCGATCACGCGCGGGATTCGTGAGATCCAGTCGGGAAGGGTGCTGCCCCAAGGGCGCGTGCGGCGGTCTGGCGGCGGCCGCAAGTCCGTTGCGGTGTCTGATCCGGCGCTCTTGGAGACGCTGGACGCCATGATCGAGGGAGACACCCGCGGCGACCCGGAATCTCCGCTGCGATGGATTTGTACGAGCACGCGCGCGATCGCCCGGCAGCTCGAGCGGAACAACCACTCGATCAGTCATGTGAAGGTGGGGCAGATTCTTCACGCTCAGCATTACAGCCTACAGAGCAATCGCAAGACCGAAGAGGGTACGGATCATGCCGATCGCAACGCCCAGTTTCGCCATATCAGCGCCGAGGTGAAGAAATACCTGCGGCAGGGGGCGCCGGTCATCTCGGTGGACACGAAAAAGAAAGAACTCATGGGGAACTACGAAAACAAGGGTCGGCAATGGCGGCCCGCGAAGGAACCCGTCCACGTTCAAGGCCATGATTTCCCGGGGCCCCTGGTGCCGCGTGCCTACCCCTACGGCATTTACGATATCGGACGCAACGTCGGCTTCGTCAAGGTGGGCACCGACCCTGACACCGGCGCCTTCGCGGTGGCTTCCATTCGGGGATGGTGGCGGTCGGAGGGCAGAGGAATCTATGCGAAGGCGAGCAGGATTCTGATCACGGCGGACGGAGACGGCAGCAACGGCTGGCGACTGAGACTGTGGAAGCTCGAACTGCAGAAGTTTGCCGACGAAACAGGGTTGTGCGTTTCAGTGTGTCACTTTCCGCCCGGAACGAGCAAATGGAACAAGATCGAGCACCGGCTGTTTTCTTTCATCTCGTCGAACTGGCGCGGCGAGCCGTTGCGCGACTACGAGACCATCGTGAATCTGATCGCCAAAACCACCACTGCGAAGGGACTGAAGGTGACCTGTCGTCTGGATCGGCGGAAATATCCAATCGGCCGCAAAGTCAGCAGTGAAGAGATGAAGCGCGTGAACCTGAAACCGAACAAATTTCATGGCGAATGGAATTACGTCATCGACCCGACAACAACGTAGTTGTCAACGTTATTTATTACCGCATCCTTACAGCTGAACGGCATGGCGTCAAAGCACTTCGGCGCAGAAGATAGCCGGAGTGACAATGCGCGTGCGGCCGATGCTGCCGCGTTGCAGCAGCCCGGCGCGGCGGTCGCCGGTCACCAGGTAGTCAGTCTCGCCCGCCAAGGCCATTGTCAGCAGGAAGGCGTCGTTCGGATCGGCGGCGTCGATGCCTTCCGGCAAAGGCGGCAGTTCATCCAGCACGATGGCCCGCTGCATGTTGTTGACCATCGTGCCGGCGCGGTGCGCGGGCAGAATGGCCTTGAGCTTCGGGTAGCGGCTCACGCGCCGCAGTTCATCGAGCTGTACCGCCGATGTGACCAGCTCGAAGCGCGCCGCGCGCCAGGCGCAATAGATCGCGTCAGGCGGGCCGTGCGGCGAGATCAGCGCACCCAGCAGCACGTTGGTGTCCAGGATGACACGCATCAGTGCTCACGCGCCCATTGCACCGCTTCGTCGATCAGGTCAGTCACATCGGCCTCGCTCATGTCAGCGGTCGCCGCCTTGGCCTGCTCGACGGCGCGTTCCAGCAGGTACGAGCGCACGGCCTCCCCGATGAAGCGCGACAAATCACCCTTGCGACCACCGCCCTGCGCAGCGATGAACATGCGCACGGACCGATCCATGTCCGGCGACACGGCGATGTTCCAGCGAACGGTATTCATAATGCCTCCAGTTCAGTGTTTACGTACATAGGTGTTTATACACCTTATTGCTTGCCCTTGCAATGGCTCGATAAAAGGAGCTCCAAGTGCTGGTGACCGGGACGCCCGCGGCGCCGTTTCCGCCCGATCCGATGACCGTATTTGGGGCGGTCGCCGTTCAATGGCCAAGTGGAGCGCCGCTCACGCACGCACACGATATCCGGGAGAGGCGGGCAAATCGCGGATCGCCAAAGACCGTATAGGCCCTGTTGAGCAATACCTTAAGTAGCGGGTCCCGAGAGGGTATCGTGGAGGCTATCCATTTCAGCCAAGAGGACCCTGTCTTCGCGCCGGTACCGGCAGAAGAAGCTGGTGCGGCTGGCTCGGTTCTGGGGTTTCAGGGTCTTGGTCTCACGATACTGTGCAAGGAGTCGGGACAGATGCTGCCGCGAATATCCGGTCAAGCGCTGCAAATAGGCAAACAGAACCCCCCGTTGCCTCTTGGGCAGTTGGAAGTAGCGATACCGCTTGATGACGGTGGCCACAAAGGCGTGAAGCCTCGATGCATCAGCCGGGATAGAGAAGTCGACATTGGCCGTACCTTCCAGAAACTCCCGGATGTGCTCGATCGTGTTGAGCCTGGAGTCATTCATGTCAATCACCCTAGTCGGTAGATGATCGACCCAAATCCCTATTTCAGCCTCATATGCCGTTGGAAGAGGCTTGCATTTGCATCTCATGGTACCCGGGTGTATTTTACCCAAGGCAGCGGCATCGTGATCGGCGTGTGCAAATCAGCACAGGTTGGTTTTCTGCAGGAAGCGCCAAGCCGTATGCTTTCCCGTTCACCGTTGGTGGGTTTTTTCGGAGGCCTGCATCATGAAGCAATTTTCATGGGTTGTGTACTTGGGATTGGTTGTCGCCGGCAGCCTGGCGTTAACCTTGGGCGCGGCCGCGCAGGTCAATCCTGACCTGTATGCCGGCCTCAGGTGGCGGAACGTCGGTCCATTTCACGGCGGCCGCGTGTCCTCGGTCACTGGCGTGAGTAGCCAGCCCGGCGTGTACTATGCGGGCACGCCTGAGGGAGGCATCTGGAAAACCACGAGCGCTGGCGTCACCTGGTTCCCCATTTTCGACCAGGAAAAACGCGTGGATAGCATCGGCGCCGTCCGAGTCGCTCCTTCCGATCCCGAGATCGTGTATGCCGGCACCGGCGACCCCACCATTATCAATCCCTACTTGGGCAGCTTGGGCGACGGCCTGTGGAAGTCCACCAATGCTGGCATGACCTGGCGGCATATCGGTCTGAAAAACACCGTGATGATCGACAGCATCCTGGTTGATCCCACCAATCCCAACGTGGTCGTGGTTTCCACCCTCGGCAATGCCACCCATCACGGCGGCGGCATCTACCGCTCCACGAATGGCGGCCGAAGCTGGGCCAACGTCCTCAAGCCCGCCGGTTATCACGGCACGCGCGAAGTGGTGTCCGACAACGGTGATTTCAAGATCATGCTGGCTGTCACCCAGGGCACGGGCGGCCCGTTCTTTACCCTTAAGCATGGCCCGAAGGCAAAGCCCAAACCGCCGCTGCTGTTCAAGTCCACCAACGGAGGACTGACCTGGACGCCGCTCAAGATCCCGCCCTTCCCCGGCCGTATTAGTGTGGCGATCGCCATGCATGGCCGGCGCATCTACATCGTTGGCAACAACATCGAGCATGGGTCCGGACTTTTTCGCTCCGACAACGGCGGTGCCACCTGGCGACACATGGCGGGGAAGGACAAGCGCATCAGCAACGGCCAGGGTGCATACAGTTGCGGCGTCTTCGTGGATCCGCAGAATCCCAACATCGTCTATACCGTGAGCACCGCCCTGTACCGCTCCACCGACGGCGGCGTCATCTTCCACGCCTTCAAGGGCGCGCCCGGTGGTGAGGATTACCACGGTCTCTGGATCAACCCCATCAACGGCAAGCGCATGGTGGTCGCCTCCGACCAGGGTGTCAGCGTCACGCTCAATAACGGCCATACCTGGAGCCTCTGGTACACCGAGCCCATCTCGCAGATCTACCATGTGGCCACCACCAGCCAATACCCCTATTGGATCGTCGGCGCACAGCAGGATACCGGAGCGGTCATGATCCGCAGCAGCGGTATCTGGGGCCAGGTTAACTTTACCGACTGGAGCCCGCTACCCTCCTCGGAGTTTGGTTACATCACGCCCGATCCCCTGCACTCGCACATCTTCTATGGTATCGGCTATGGTCCCGGCGGCGGCGGGGGCGGCCTGCTCAAGATCAATATGGCCACCGGGCAGTGGGAAAGCATTGCGCCAAACTTCGGCGCCAGCTCCAAAAACTACCGCTCCAGTCGCAGCCTGCCTAAGAAATTCGATACCGCCTTCGATCCCGGAGCGCTTTACGTCGCCTACCAGTGTCTGCTGGTTTCGCACAACGGCGGCCACTCCTGGAAGGCGTTCAGCCCCGCCCTCACCACCGCCAAAGGCAAGCCCCCGGTACCCTGCGGCACGCCACTGCCGCCAGCCAAGAAGAAAGTGAAGCGACCCCGCAACCCCTTTAAACCGGCCGGACCCGTCATCAATGACTTTTCGATTTCCAAGGTCAAGCCGGGCGTGGTCTGGACCGTGAGCAGCAACGGCCAAATCTACAATACCATGGATGGCGGCAAGCACTGGAACAATGTCAGCAACATCACTGGCGCTCCGCCTCACACCCAGTTCCATACCATCGAAGCTGGCGACGAGGTGAATACCGCCTATGTCACCGCTCGTATCGCCCCCAAGCATGGGCACAAGGTCACTCCGACCACTCATCCGAAAACCGGCGTGCCACCCCACGCCAGACTCCATCAGACCATTCCACCCGTTCATCAGGACATCGACGTACCGCTCATCTGGCGTACCACCGATGGCGGCAAGACTTGGGTCAGCATCGTCCGTGGCCTGCCCCGGAATCAGCGCACCGGTGACTGGGTGAATGTGCTGCGCGCCGATCCCAAGCAGCCCGGCCTTCTCTTCGTCGGTACCGGGACGACCGTCTACGTCAGCTTTGACAATGGTGATCATTGGCAGTCGCTGCGCCAGAATCTGCCCAGCACCTCTATCACCGACCTCGTTGTCCACACCCGGTACCACATGAACGATCTGGTCATTAGCACCTTCGGTCGTGGTTTCTGGGTGCTTGACGACATCACCCCGCTGCGCCAGATCGCCGCCCATGCCCGGACCATTCGTTCTTCCTCGGTTTACTTCTTTAAGCCCGAGGAGGCCATTCGCGCCCGTTTCAACAGCAATTGGGATCAACCCTTCTCCATCGAGGTGCCGCATGCTCCCAACCCGCCCTATGGCGTGATCATGGATTATGACCTTCGCCACAAACCCGACGGGCCGATCCAGCTCCGGATTTTCAATGTCAACGGAGACTTGGTCCGTACTCTCTCCAGCACGTCACCGCCCCCGATTAAGGGTCAGGCCTACCCCCGCTATTGGCTGGCCTCGCCCCAGTCACGTGCCCTGACCACCCATGTCGGCCTGAACCGCTTTGCCTGGAACCTTCGTTATGCTCCTCCGCTGGCCTTTCACCATGACCTCGAAAACCAGATGAACAATGTGGCTGGAACCACCACCCCGGGTCCGCATGGACCGCAGGTGATTCCCGGTGTTTATACGCTCAAACTCACCGTGGAAGGTCACGTCTACACCCGCCATGTCACCGTCATGAACGACCCACGCGTCGGTCAGAGCCCCATCCTGATGGCTGCCCTGCGCGCTCAGAACCGGCTGACGATGTTTGCCTATCACGGCATGCGGCAGACCTACGAAGGCCACCAGGAAGTCAACGCCGTCAAGACCCAGTTAGCGTCACTCATGCACGGCCACCTGCCTGGCCCACTCGCCTTGCAGGCAAAAAAGCTTGAGGCCAGTTTGACCAAGATTGGTGGCAAGAAACCAATCAGCCGCATTCTGTCCTTCCTCCACCATCTGAAGCACAAACCTAAACCTAAAGCGATGCGGTCCTTCATCGCCCTGAACAACGACTACAACAACCTGGTCAGCCTCATGCAGGTAGGCTTGGACATGCGGCCCACGCTCGACCAGATCGCTACCTTGAAGAGCGATTGTCGTCAGTATGACCGCACGGTGACTGCCTGGAAGGCCATGCAGGCAAAACAGCTGCCCGCCTTCAATACCGTCCTGGCCAAAAATCACTTGAGGAAACTCCACCTCGTACCCGTCAGACTCGCCGAGCCTTCCTGTAGCGTGGCGGCCGGCTTGCACTGAGCGGCGCCTGGACCCATGACCCCACGGAGGCAGCAGCGAACTGCCTCCGTGGAAGGTGTCAATTACTTTGAGACACCCGATTGCCTGAATTGAGTGTCGAAGAATCGGGGGTTATGGGGGGCGGTCTCTGGTTTCGGCGGATTGATCCAGGCGGCGGTGGGCCGTACCGGGGGCTTCGAGGCGATGCCCTCGAAGCGCATGGGATC
>JAJZBR010000045.1 GCA_021798795.1 Pseudomonadota bacterium | reverse complement strand
CACACGCGCGTCAACTCAGCGTCATACGCGAGGCCTATTCGAAGGTTGCCGCGTCGGCTTCATCGGACGATGAACCTGACGACTACCTGACACTCCGAAAGGACTTGGTCAACGAGATTGCGGTTGCTGGACTTGTTACCTCTCCCAGCGACGAGGTGGCCACGCTGGACGGCCAGCTGCGACTCTTGCACCTCACGCGGGCGACTCCCTCCTTCTTCCGCACCCTGGGCGTGAAGCCGATGCTGGGCCGCCTCCCTTCCAGAATCGCGGGTACGCCAGGTGGCGTGCACGGAGCACTGATTTCCTGGCGTTTGTGGCACCGGGTATTCAATGGCAATCGGCGCATTCTCGGGAACCGCATCCGCGTGGGTGGCAAAACTTATCCGATTGTCGGAGTGATGCCAAAAGACTTCTATGTTGCAACGGGGAATACCGACGCCTGGCTGCCTTTCGTCATTCCTCAGCGCAAATACCCCGATTCGACCTTCTGGATCGCCGTACGCCGGAAACCGGGAGTGACACGGCAACAGCTGGACTTGGCGCTTGCGAACTACAGGCAGAGGATCCTTGCACAGGCATCGCCCATGGTTCGCGCAGTCAGCATCCAATTGGGTTTTGCGGTGAATGCACTCCCCTGGCGTGATTGGGTGCTGATATTCTCAGGCGTCGGCGAAACCCCCTGGCTTTTGCAAGGTCTCGCGGGATTGTTGCTTCTTCTCGCCTTGGCGAATCTTGCTAATCTGGGTCTTGTCAAGCAGCAGGTTCGCCAGCATTCATTCGCCATACGTCAGGTATTGGGTGCTAAACGGATCCGTCTGGTCGGTTTGATTCTGATTGAGCACGTTCCCATTGTGCTCTTTGCGTATGTTTCGACTCTGGCTGCGGCCAGGTGGGGCATCGACATCTTGCGAAGGCTTGATCTGCTCTCGGGAAGGCCTCCCTTCTCCGTCACTCTGGGCCTGCAAGTGGCCGCCTTTACTGGAGGCCTGGCGGTTCTCAGTGGCCTCGTGCTGGCCACGGCTCCCGCTTGGATGGTGAGCCGACCGTTTTCCTCTTCCGTACTCGGAGAGGCGTCGACTGCGAGTGGTGGAAGGCACCTCCGGTGGGTGCAGCGCATTTTCGGTGTGCTGCAAATTGCCCTGGCGTATTCCCTTCTGGTGGTTACCGGACTGCTTGGTGCAAGCCTCGCGAAGACCTTGTCCCGACCCCTTGGGTTCGATCCGCGACACCGGATTGTAGCCACCCTTCAGATCCCTCACGGCACCTCCTTGGGTACCAGTTGGAGAAACCTGAAACCACATCTCAAGGCCCTGCCTGGCGTCCGGTCTCTGACTTCTGCCAGTATGGTACCCCTCGCTGCGGGAGAGTCTCATGCCATTTACACAAGCCCGACGCGCCATGGCTTTGTGCGCTCGAGTACTCCACGAGTGGGTGCCGGCTTCTTTAAAGTCATGGGGATCAAGCTGCTTGCGGGGCAGGGTTTTACTCCAATGGAAATTGCCGGGCACGTTCATGTGGTCATCGTCAGTGAAGATTTTGCCCGGAAATTTTTCGGAAGTGCTCGTTTCGCGATCGGGAAAAGCCTTCCCACCGGCGCATTCCCGATCCCGCGGGTGATCGGGGTCGCCCGCAACGTCCGTTGGGACTTGCCACCTGACCCTGATCATGCAGATGCCGTGTATAGGCCCTTCGGATCCGGAGATTTCTCCCGCAAGCGATACAGCTTGGTTTTGGATGCTCAAGGGTCGGTGGCGCCCCTCATGGCTTTACTGCCGAACGTCCTGCGCAGAACCGTACCCGGCAGTGTCCTTCTTCGTCTGTCCACACTGTCACAAATGAGGCGAGATGCGTTTCGGTTCCGCAGAATGCTCGTAAAACTGGTGGGGCTGATTGCCGGGCTTGCACTGCTGCTTGCCACACTTGGTACCTACGCCATGACCACCTTCAATGCCCATTCCCGCCTGATGGAATACGGTATCCGTATGGCGCTCGGAGCCGGTAAATTGCAGTTATTGCATGCTACTCTTAGGGAGTTAGGCTGGTTGGTGGGTGTGGGATTGCCGTTCGGGGTCGTGGGAGCTGCGGTACTCGGTCACCTGGTGACACACGAGCTCTATCGGACTTCTCCCCTCAATCCCGGCCTGGATTTGGTTTGCGCGATCATGATTGTTCTTGTAGTGACAACCGCAGCACTCATTCCGGCACGATATGCATCCCGTGCTTCCGTGTGGAAACTCTTGACACCAGAAACCCGATCCGACTAACTGGCGCATCAGTAAGAGTTTTTGGAGCAACTCTTCACCCGGTTCAGCATACCGCTGACCGGAGAAAGCGGGTTGGATGGCTGGGGGGGATACGCCGCTCAAGGTGTCGCTTCGGAAGCAGGCTGAATTTGTCGACCATGAGGCCCGACTCAGCTATCTCGCCGGCTGGGCTTCCACTGGGACATGTTCCGCCTGCTCGTGAACCGGCTCTAGATCACGGAGATCCTGAAGCGTCACCACGAAGTCTGATCTTGCCCATCAATTGTGGACACCGCCTTACACGGTGCGTGTCAATGGAAGTGAGACACTGGGTGGAAATAATAAAGAAATGGGTTTTTGCACTATCCCAACTTCCTGACAAGGCTGCGAAGGAACTTGACAACGAAGGGAATGTCTTCTGCCCGGACGATACGATGGCGGTCCGGATCAACGATGAAGTGACGATCGATGTCCTTCCGGCCGCATGCGGAGAAAATTGGGAAACCCTCAAAACCCATGTCGAGACCATCCACTCCGACGGCATCGGTATCCCTGTCCTTTCGATCGAAGGACTCCTTCTGACCAAACAGGGATCATGGCCGAAGGATCAGTTGGACAGAAGCGTACTGGAGCAGGCACTGAAAAAGAGAGATCCGGAATATGGACTCTGAACCTCTGGATCCATCAGATCAGCAACCCATCAAAAGGATCATCGGCCGGAAAACCCGGTCGGGAATCGCTCCGAGGGGGATTTTTCGCTACAAAAGTCACTCCCAGGCCAATGCCGACATGGGAAGGTGGGTTTCCGAATCCATTCATCGGTTCGAAATCGCAAAAGCCTGCTCGATCAACTTGCATGATCTTGTGGCCGATCGTGGTCGGTTTCAGGGTCCGGGTGCAACAGGGTTCGAACAGGTGAAGAACAAATAGGGCGTTTCGTGTCAATCAGGTCCATTTTGAGCCTATGACGCAGGAGGCATCAGTTGCCCGAATGGGTTCCATGGGAAGTGGGGGGCGAATGGGAAACTCAGGTTCAACCTATTTGTTTGCCGAATCGATAGCATGGGTTTTAAGCAGTCGTTGTCGTTGTCGTTGCCAGTCGCGTTCGCGCTCAACATCCCGTTTGTCATGGAGTTTTTTACCCCGGGCGAGCCCCAGCTCCAGTTTGGCCCGGCCCCGCTTCCAGTAGAGTTTCAGGGGGATCAGCGTGAAGCCGCGACGCTCGACCGCACCGGTCAGCTCATTGAGCTCGTGTCGATTGAGGAGAAGCTTCCGTGTGCGTTCGGGATCTGCGGGTCGATGGGTCGAAGCCGAAAGAAGCGGTGCGATATGGCTGCCCAAGAGCCAGGCGGCGCCGTTTTTGATGATGGCGTAGCCTTCCTGGATCTGGCCCCGGCCCGCTCGGAGTGATTTGACTTCCCAACCTTCGAGAACGATCCCTGCCTCGAACCGTTTTTCGATGAAATACTCGAAGCGGGCACGGCGGTTTTCGGCTATCGTCGCAGTGGATGATTTGGACGGTGCGGGTGACATGATGGCATTATACGAGCCAGTGATTCATTTTGAGGCATCGGTGCTGCGCAGGATTCAACGACAGGCGCTCGTCGATTGTTCGGTCGCGCAAATGTACGATCTCGTGACGGATATCCCGGCCTATCCGGATTTTCTGCCTTGGTGCGCGGGAGCGTCGATTATCGAAGAAAAGGTACAGGCCGGTTCCGCATCGAGCGTGGTTGCACACCTCGACCTTGCCTGGGGACCCATCCGCTACCGTCTCGTAACCCGTAACGACAACGAACCACCGGGACGGGTTCACATGCATCTGGTCCGGGGACCTTTGAACCAGCTCGATGGCACGTGGAGTTTCGAAACCGGAGAACGCGGGTCGACCCGGGTTGGGCTGGATCTCAGCTTCACGCTGGCCCATCGCATGACCGGTCTCTTTGTGGCTCCCCTGATCAGTGAGGCAATGGAAACACTGACCGATGCTTTTGTGATGGAGGCCAGGCGGCGTTACGGTGGCTTGAATCCTCATGCAGATTGAAATCGTATACTGGGATCACGCAAGGGATGTCCACCTCGTCGTCGCTCTGCCCCAGGGATCATCCGTGACGGATGCTCTTCGCGAGGCGGGGCTCGTCGATGTCGCCGCGGACTGGATTCGGCACTCCGGTGCCCTCGGGATCAGGGGGCGTCTCGCCTCTTACGACCAGCTACTCGAGGATCAAGACCGGATCGAGTTTTTGCGCCCGCTCCAAGCCCCCGCACAGGAACGCAGGCGGAAACAGGTGCGTTTGAGACGGGAGAAATCTCCGTCACGACAGTTTTCGAGCGGGGGGGTGGATGATCCGGGTCACCCGACCGTGGCTAAAAATGATCCGGAGGTGGACAATCCGCGCACGGGAGAGATGGCTGGCTTTCCGGTAGAAGACGTATGTCCAGCTGGTTCGCGAAAAAGGATTTTTGAGGGCGGGGGTTCCCAGTAAGTAGACCACCTGACTCTCGGTCATGCCGATCCTGACTTTGTGGATCATCTGGGTCGACAGGAAGTTACCCTGATGAACGGGTGGGATGTAGGAGAGGGCGCATCCTACGGATGCAAGGGTCCAGATGATCAGGAAAGGTGCATAGCGGCGCATGGCGTCCCGAGATGATTGAAAAGTGAAGACTTATCATAACCGAAACGGGGCGATGCACTTCGGATCGTGTTTCCCCATACCGTTTCTGAAACCATGGAAATGTATTCCATGGATCGCGACCGAACGATGCTGTCGGCGATTCGCGTACCGGAATCCCACCGGCAAACCCATAGGACAGCCTCACCCAACTTGCGCAGAATCAATCCTGAGGCAACGTCGAATCAATGAGTTAGGGTAAAAGTCGGCACACCATCACTGGGTTCGACGACCCCCAAGCCTATTAGGCGGACGGGAATTTCAGAGGTCATGACGGATTTGCAAAGTCCAAATGAATGTATTATTTTGTCATACATCTCTCTGGGTGAACTGATATGAGCATCCTCACGATCCGCCTCGACAACAAACTGGATCGCGAGCTGGCAAATCTCGCCAAGCGCACCGGCCTTTCCCGCAGCGATCTGGCGCGGGAAGCGCTGCGCCGCCATATTTTGGTTCGCGATCTCGATCAAATCCGGGCCAAGTTGCAGCCTTATGCGGAAGCCGCCGGTTATCTGTCTGATGAGGATTTCTTCCGAGATATTTCCTGAAAGCCAGTGAGGGTATTTACCGATACCAATGTGCTGGTCAGCGGGCTTATGGGGCACGGACTGTGCCGTGATCTGCTGGACCGTCTGATTATCGAGCATACCGTACTGCTCGGTGCCCCGGTTCACAAGGAATTGCACCGGATACTTACATCAAAGTTTCATGTTCCGTCAGCTCTGTGGCACGTGTTGAATGTACGATTGCAGGCACTTGAACAGGCGCCAGCAGCAAGCGCATCGCCTACCATCCCCATTGCCGATCCCGATGATATCCTGATCCTGGCCTGCGCACTGTCCGCGAAAGCCGATGTCATCCTCACGGGAGACCAGCTTCTTCTGGGTCTGAAAAAAATCGAACGCATTCCCATTCTCTCCCCCCGCCAAACCTGGCAATTGCTGGTTGCGCCTGAAAAGAAACCGGGATAATCACCCGCCCCGATTCCATCTCCGTTTAGGCAAAACATTCTTTCGTTGGGGACAACCTGCTCATGACTCGGCTGGTCGAAATAGGCCAAGGCCAAAATGACAGGCAAAACCGAAAGCGAGTGGCCCAGCAACAGGTCGGAACGGGCCGGAGTTCGTGCCCCGCCATCCAAACCCTGATCGGGACAGTCAAGCTCAACGGCATTGATCCATACGCTTGGCTCAAAGATACTCTTCGAAAAACTTCCCACCTGGCCCCACTCCAGACTGGATAAGTAGCTTCCCTTGCGTCCCGAAGTTCCTTCCTGATCCGATCACTTGTCACCTCAATCTGTTCCGGTGACGGTCTTCGGGTTTCATCCAAATTACAGGTGACTCCGTCGCGCGCTTACGATCGGCATAATTGATGTGCTCCAAAACGGAAGTATAGGTAGGATCGATCTGCATCAACGCCACGCTTTCTTTATTTTGCCAGCATGGCCCGATTGACCAGCGCAATGGTCGCCGACTTCTGATGGCCTGGGCTTGGTCCGGTCCGTCGTTTGGACGCAGGTCGCGCAGGGGATGCTGCCGGTTTCCACCAGATTGCCAAAACGCTTCCAATCCACGCAGGCCAGATGATCCGCATGTCAGATCCGCGGTCGGAACGCCCGCTTCCAGATCGGCCGTGCCGACGCCGACCTGGGGCGCATCCGCGCTGCCGGAAGCAACGCCTCGGACGCTACGTCTCCACAGTATTCCGCCCACCCCATGCTCCGGGGCAGAGAGGCACCCATGGAAAACACCTCACGAGGTTTTCATGCAATCATTTAACCGCGTTGCACTTCGCGCTTGAATCCGCGCAAGTTTGTACAGGTTTATAGGAACAGAGTTACTCGGAGTGCTTCCGCTCGATGCGCTCCCGGTTTCCTGCCTGCTCGAGCATTTCCCGAGCATGACGACGGGCAGTTTGCGTGACCACCGAACCGGCCAGCATGCGCGCGAGTTCCGCCTCCTGTGCGAGATCCTTCAAGGTTTCGACCTGGGTTTCCGGCATGCTGGCCAAAGCAGTTTTCAGGACCTTGAAATGATGATGGCCCTGACAGGCGACCTGAGGCAGGTGGGTGATGCAAAGTACTTGACGACGGTTCCCGAGCGCGCGCAGTTTCTGACCTACGAGTTCGGCGACCCGGCCCCCGATGCCGACGTCGATCTCGTCGAAAATGAGGGTCGGGATCCATTGGGCGCCTGCCGAACTCAACTGGATGGCCAGTGCAATTCGGGACAGTTCGCCACCTGAGGCGACTTTCCCAAGGGGCCAGGGCTCCTGGTCCGGGTGGCTTGTGAACTCGAATGTGACACTCTCGAGTCCGTGTGCCGAGGCAGCTTCCGGTTGGAGTTGGATCCCAAGTGCCGCGCCAGCCATGCCGAAATCCGGCAGAAGCGCATTGACCGCCTCCGCAAGCCGTCCGGCGGTCACCGTGCGGCCGCTCGAAAGTTTCCGCGCGGCATCGTAAAAACGGCTTTCGCATTCGGCGGCTTCGCGCCGGAGCCTCGCGAGGCTCTCTTCTCCACCTTCGAGCGACTCCGCCGATCCGGCAAGCGCTGTGTATGCTTCGTGGAGGGATTCGGGGCGCAGGCGGTATTTGTAGGCCAGGGTCTGGTAGGCATCGAAGCGCTGGATCATTTCGGCGATCGTGTCCGGATCGAGTTCCTGGTCGGCTTCATACCGGTCGAGCGCGTCAGAGCAACCCTCGAGCCGGATGAGCGCCTCATCGATACTGGAGGCGAGGGGTTCGAGTGCGGGATCGAGCGCCGTGAGCGTACGGGCTTCACGTCCCGCGCCACGGAGCAGGCTTTCGCAGGAGGTTCCATCCGCGCTCACAAGCGCTTCCCGGATCGCTGTGAGTCCCTGCCGGATCTTTGTGAGATGGTCGATGCGACGCTGTGCCAAGGCAAGCGACTCGAACTCCCCGGGCTTGGGATCGAGCGACCGAAGGGAGACCAAACGCTCCAGGTTCATCCGCCGGGTTTCCTCGTTCTCCATCGCCTGTTCTTCAGAGCGGGCGAGGTCGGATTGCGCGGTCTGCCAGGCTGAGAAGCGTGCTTTGACGGCGCGCGAATCATCACCCAGATCACCCACGGCATCCAGTAGGTCCAGTTGGGAGGCGCGGCGGGTCAGGGATTGATGCTCGTGCTGGCCATGAAGGTCGATCAGGGTGTTGCCGAGCTCCCGGAGGGTTTGTACCGCAACCGGACGATCATTGATGAAGGCGCGTGAGGGCCGACCGTCCCGGTAGAGTACCCTGCGCAGGGTGCAGGTCTCCGTATCGCCGAGCGCCTGGGCTTCAAGCCAGGCTTGGGCCCGTGGATTGTCGGTCACCTGGTGACAGGCCGCGACGGTGCAATCCGCACGCCGGGTGCCGATGACGCTTGGATCCGCACGTTCCCCGAGGGTGAGCCCCAAAGCCTCGATCAGGATCGATTTGCCGGCTCCGGTCTCGCCGGTCACGACGCTGAGCCCGGTTTCAAAATCAAGCGACAGGGTCGAAATCAAGGCGTAGTTCTGGATATCGAGGCTCACGAGCATGGAAGTGATCGGTCCTGCCCGCCCCAGCGCAGTTTTTCCCGGAGCCGCGCAATCGGATCGTAGCCGCTCGGATGGATCAGCCGCACACTTTGTGGGGACCGGGTGATCCTGAGGGTTTGCCCGGCGCCCAGGCGCAGCGATTCCTGGCCATCCCAGTTGACTTGGCAACGCCCTGCATCACGATCGGGGACGCGCAACTCGACTTCGGAGTTGCTTGAGATGACGAGCGGGCGCTCGGAGAGATTGTGCGGGGAAATCGGTAGGATGATCAGGGCCTCGAGTTCGGGGTGCAGAATCGGACCTCCGCAGGAGAGTGCGTAGGCGGTTGACCCGGTTGGCGTGGAAACGATGACCCCATCTGCCCGATGGATGCATACAAAGCGTCCGTCGATCCAGGTTTCGATATCGATCATCCGGCCACCGTCTGCCTTCTCGAGCACGATGTCGTTCAAAGCCAGGCGCCAGCCGGACGTTTTCGCATCGAGGCCGCCCTGGATCAGGAGGCGTTTCTCCGACCGATAGTTCCCGGCGAGGATGGCCGACAGTTCGGGTTCGAGATCAGGGGGGGACAGATCGGTCAGGAAGCCCAAGCGACCGAGATTGATCCCGAGTATCGGAAGTTTCGCCTGGACAGCCGAAACTGTGGCCAGGAACGTTCCATCCCCACCCACGCTGATCGCAAAGTCTCCCTCTCGGCATTCACCCGCCAAACCCGGGTCCTCAGGCCAAGCGCCATGGGCCGGGATGATACGGGTGCCTGCGACCGTCACGCCATGCCGGGCGAGTACCCCGTGGATGGCCCTGACGGTGGCCTGGATCTCGTTCGCACCCTCCCGGGCAAAAACCACTGCTCGCAAAAACGCCATCTCACCCATCCTGCGAAGTTATCACGGCCGCCGTCCGCCGTCACCTGCCCCCCCGGCACCGGAGCTCAAGCAGGGCAACTTCTGGCTCCCGACCGGGCGTCATGGCTTGACAGTTTTCCCGGGTGGCGCTAACTTCGCGTCCAGTCAGAACAAGATAGTCAGGGAGCAGAGGGAATGCGCCGGTTGCCGTTGCGACTGCGTGGGGTCATGCGTGATGCTGGCCGGGCTGGTGCCAGCACCGTTCTACTCTTGGTTTTTGTGCTGGGCTCTGGGGTGTGGGCGGCTGTGCCGCGTCCGCGTCTTTGGGTGGATGCAGGTCGGAGTCTCTTCAAGGTTTCCCCAGCTCTTGCCGAACCATTGCTCGAGATCAAGGGGCTTGCCGGGGTGCGGGCGCTTGCGGTCGACCGGGTACAGGACCGGATCTGGGTGGTCGGTCGCAGGGAACTGCTTCTCTTCGGCCGGGACGGGGGCGCGTTGGTGGCCATCCGGCTTCCGCACGGGATGCGAGAGAATCAGCGAGCGGCGCTTGTTGTCTCAGACCGGTACGGCGCGGTTTTTCTGGGCGTCGGCCGGGATCTCGACCGGTTCAGTTTTGCGGGCAGGCTCATCTGGTCGCAAAAGCTCCGGCATGCTCTCGTCGCGTTGACCTTTGATCCGACCCGCGGGCGGCTCTGGCTGGATCAGGGACGCCGGATTGCGGTTCGGAACGTCACGGGCGGAAAAGTAATGGCGATCCGGTCGGGGTCCGCGATTCCGGTAGGTTCCGGGATGGGGGAGGCGGAAGCGCTGGTCTATGATCCCGCCCTGGACGAAGTGTGGGTGGCGGGTGGGGATACGCTCGAGCGCTACGAAGCCGCATCGGGGGTAGGGGTCTTCACGACCCGGATTGCAGGCGGGTTCGATGATTTTCTGGCGCCGGACGGAAGTGGGAACCTGTGGGCCGCGGGCGAACGTGCGATCGGTTATCTCACGGGGAGCGGAGATCTGGCGCGCACTGTCCGTTTGGGATCAAGGATCCAGGCGCTTGCGGCCGATCCCTTGACCCGGCACGTATGGGTGGCGCTCCGGCACGAGGTCCTGGAATACGCCCGGGACGGGGAGAGGCTCGCCACGATCCCGGTCACGGATCTTCTGGGATCGGATCGCGCCTGTCCCGGCCGGATACTATCCGGTAGGGCACGATCCGACCCGGCTGGATTCAACCGGGCGGAGTCCGACCGGACTGTGTCCGGGCGGGATTGCGATCGGAAGTCTGGGATCCGCCATCTCGTCTTTTACGCCAATCCCGCGCTACCTCAGGTATCGATCGTCTCTCCTGAGGCGGGGGCCGCGATGAACGATGCCCGGATCCCGATTGTTCTCGCGCTCCGGGATCGAGATTCGACTGTCGATGCGGCCGCGATTGCGATCATGGCGAATGGGGTTCCGCTTGCTGCATCGTGCATTGCGAACGGGAGCGACACGGGTGCGACCTGCACGCCCGAGACCGGCCTGCCGGAGGGTACGGTAACGCTTCGCGTCACGGTGACGGATCGGGCGGGACACGAATCGGCACCGGCCACGGTCGTTTTTACCGTGGAGACGGTTCCGCCCGTGATCACGCTCGTCGCGCCTGCGGGGACCGACCTGGATCACCGTCAAGTGGTCCTGGCGGGGCAGGTGAGCCAGGAGTCGACGCTCACGGTGAACGGCGCACCCGTATCCATGGGTGGGAACTCGGGAGCGGGCGCGCTCGGTTTTACTGACCCGGTGACGCTCGTCGATGGGCCGAACCGTTTCGTTTTTGTGGCGACGGATCGGGCGGGGAACGTTGGAACATTGGCCGTGACGCTCGACTATGCCGGCCCTCCGGCCCAACCCGATGCATCGCTCATCACGGTTGGGGACCCGGTGGGCGGCGATGCGACCGTGACGGGAGCGCCCGGTGCGGTGGGTGGTGGGGATCTCGTCACGGTGACGGATCTCAAGACCGGGGCCACGGTCACGGTCCGGGCGGGGGCGAACGGGAGTTTCGTGGCGGTTCTTGCGGCCGGGTGGGGTGATCCGCTCAGGATCACGACAGCCGATCCCGCGGATCCGGACGAGCGCAGCCGATCGATCCACAAGCGCACGGGACACATCCCGCCGCATCCTTCCAGAGTGGCCCCGCCGCTGCCGATCGCGGGAGAGGAGCCCTTTGCGGAGGCGACGGCCTTTCTCTACAGCGGATCGAATCCGGTCCAGACCGGGGTCGTACCGGGGACGATTCTGCCGTACCGGGCCGCTGTGATCCGCGGACAGGTGGTCGATCGGTCGGATCACCCGCTTGCGGGAGTCGTGATCACGGTGCTCAATCACCCGGCGTTCGGGTATACAGTGAGCCGTCCGAGCGGACGGTTTGATCTTGCGGTCGACGGCGGGGGTTGGCTTACGCTCGACTATATGAAGACGGGTTATCTCGAAGCCCAACGTTCGGTACGCACCCCCTGGCAGGACTATGCGATCGCACCGACTGTAGCCCTGATCCATCCGGATGCGAAGCGGAATCCGGTCGTGTTCGGTCAGGGTGCGCCGCTCCAGGTGGCCCGGGGATCCAGGGAGACGGATGCGTCCGGAACGAGACGGGCGACGGTGATCATACCTGCCGGGACCCTGGCGACCTGGGTTGCACCCGATGGGCATAAGCAAGCTCTCAACGGGGGGGATGTCCGCATCACGGAGGTGACGGTGGGCCCGATGGGACCGGAGACGATGCCGGCCAAACTGCCCGCGACATCGTCCTATACCTACGCGGTCGATCTCGCAGTCGGTCCGGAGCTCACGGACGGCGGTAAGGTCGTGTTCAGCCAACCGGTCGATCTCTACGTGAACGATTTCCTGAAGTTTCCGGCGGGGACCGTGGTTCCGGACGGGACGTACCGGTTCGATCAGGGGAAGTGGGTGGCCCAAGCGAACGGGATCGTGCTCAGGATCCTCACCGTCCGGGGCGGACTGGCCACAGTCGACCTCGACGGCAAGGGCGTGGCGGCCACTCCGGCGGAGCTTGTCCGCCAGGGCTTCACGGATGCGGAGCTCATGGAACTCGCGCGGCTCTACAAGCCCGGGACGCTTCTCTGGCGTGTCCCGCTCCGGCATTTCAGTTTACAGGACACGAACTGGGTGGCGTATCAGCCGCAAGATGGACCCGTGGACAAAAAAGAGGTGCCCCAACCGGATTGCCAGAAGCTCTGGCATGGTTGCGAGATATTGTCCGAGAGCCAGGCGCTCGTCGAGCGGATCCCATTGGCGGGAACGGGGATCGAACTCGACTACGACAGTGCGCGATCGACCAACCGTTACTCGGTCGAGATCCCACTCACGGACGCGCATCCGCCCACCGGGCTCGGTTCGATCCGGCTCAAGGTTGAAGTCGAAGGCCAGAGCTTCGAGCGGACGTTCGCGCCGGGGGTGGATCTCAACTACCGTTACGTCTGGAACGGACTCGACGTCTACGGCCGCAAGGTTGTGGGACATGTTCTGGCCCGGATCTCGGTGGGTTATGTGTATCCGGGCTTCTACTACGAGGGTACGCCCTTCTTCGGGGCCTACGGGTCGGGGACGTTCGTCACGGGGAAGAATGCCCGGTTGGGTGCGACCATCTGGCGGGATTACACGCTGCCCCTGGGCCAGGCGCCGGGAGATCTCGCGGCGGGCTGGACGCTTTCGGGTACGCGTTTCTATGACGCCACTGCGCGGACCGTCTACCGCGCCGGAGGTTTGGCGCGGAGCGCATCCGACCATCCGGACCAGGAGGCGACGGTCATGGGCGCTCCCGCGGGGATCCAGGCGCTCACGCTCTCGCCCGGGGGGGTCCTCTATGCCGCAACGGCCACCGAGATCTACGCGCGTTCGGTGGCAGGCGCCTGGACTCATCTCGCGGGAAGTGGGGGGAGCGGAGATCTGAACGGACCGGCGCTTTCTGCAACCTTTGCCGACATCACGGGACTCGCGCTCGGTCCATCCGGGACGCTCTACATCGCGGATGAGGGGGACAACGAGATCCGGGCGCTCAGCCCGGCAGATTCAACGGGCGGTGGCGCGATCGGCCAGACCGTAGGAACCGTGGCCGGAGACGGCACCGCGGGCGAGACGGGCGACGGTGGATCGGCTCTCTCCGCCGAGCTCGACGATCCGGTCGCGGTGGCACTCGCGCCGGATGGGACGCTTTTTGTGGCCGATGACGGGAGTGGTGCGGTGCGCCGGATCGGGACGGATGGCGTCATTACGACGGTCGGAGGCGTCGATCCGTCTGGGGCATTGGTCGGGATCGGGGTGGGTCCACGGGGCAGCGTGTATGTTGGCCAGAGTTCTACGAGTTACTGTCACGATCTGGGCGAGGTGAGTCGCATCGATACCGACGGGGCAGTCGCCCCGCTCGCCTGTCTCTATCTCAACGGGGAGGGCGCGCTCGAAGTGGCCCTGGACGGGTCGATCTACGGGGTTGGCGCGAACATAGAGGGGCGGGGCGGGCCCTATCTCTCGCGCGTCGGTCGCGGTGGAGCGGTCCATACCCTCGTGTCGGACGTGCCCGATCTGGGTGCGCCCTTTGTTGTGAATCCCGAAGGGGAGATCTTCTTCGCCAGTGCATCTACTGGGAGTCTCGAGCAGTTGAGCCCGATTTTCCCGCCGCCCGCGATAGAGGGCTACCGTCTGCCTTCTGCGGGGGGGCAGACAGTCGAGCATTTCAATGGGCTGGGGCAGGAGACGGAAGTGGTGAGCGCACTGACGGGATCCGTGCTCGAGACGTTTGCCTACGATGCCGCGGGCGATCTCATCTCAGTACGGGATGCCTTCGGCAACACGGTCACGATCGGTTATGCCGCATCCGGCGAGCCGGTATCGATCATAGCGCCGGGCGGGGAGTTCACGACGCTTGCGACGGATTCGGCCGGAGACCTGGTCTCGGTGACCTCGCCCGGCGGGCGTACCTGGCGGATGGGCTACGATGCGGGCGGGTTGCTCCTTTCCTTCGCCCGTCCGGGCGGCGGAGTCGATCGCTACGCCTACGACAGCGCGGGGCGGCTCATCCGGAACGTGACTCCGATCGGGGGCGGCAACACGCTTGTGCGCACCGTGACCGGGCCCGATTCCTACACGGTGACACGTACTGACGCGCTCGGCCGGAGCGAGCGGGTCGCACTCGGGGTGAACAATTCCTGGTTCGCTCCCTGGGGGTTTTTCGGCGGCGATACGGATTCCGACACGCTCCCCGATGGGGCGACCGATACCACGATGGTATCGACGAGCGGGCTGGGTCAGGAGGATAGTTACGCCAATGGCACCCAAGTCGACGAGACGCTTGCTCCCGATCCGCGCTTCGGATCCGTGGTCGAATATGGTGCCGTGCGCACGATCTGCATGGGATCGAGCGGAGCATGCGAGACGGTCAACGAGACCCGGAACGACGCTGCCACCAATCCGGAGGATCCCTTCGGAGGAGGAACGCTGACCGATGATCTCACGGTCAACGGTCGCTACCGATCGGCTCTGGCGTTTGCTTCGGACACTTGGACGCTCACCGATCCCCTGGGCCTCAAGACGTCCGAGACCGTGAACGGGGAAGACCAGCCGCTTGTGATCGATGCACCCGGGATGGCGCCGCTCGACTACCGGTATACCGCCCAGGGGCGGGTTGCGGAGATGCGCTTCGGGAGTGGGAGCCAGATCCGGGAGACGCGTTTTGCGTACGACCCCCAAGGATTTTTGAGTGGTGTGACGGATGCCTTGGGCGAGACGACGGCGTTCCGGTACGATCCCGATGGCGAACTGACCGGCGCGACGCTTCCTGGCGGGGAGACAATCGGCATGAGCTATGACGCGGACGGGAATCTGGCCACCCTCACGCCTGCGGGCGAACCGTCCTATACGTTCGGCTATTCGGCCGCCGATGAGCTCACGCGTTTTGTGCCGCCAGCCGTCTCAGGGGTGAGGCGGGTCACGCAGCTCAGTTACAACGTCCAGGGCCAGCCCACGGAGATTCTCGAGCCGGATGGGACCTCGATCGGGTTCGGTTATGCGCGAGATGGACTCCTGACCAGCGTGACGGCTGCCGGGCTGGAGGAGACCTTGAGCTACAATCCGGCTGGCCAGCTGGCCGCGATCGACGGGAGCGGAGGCGAACGTCTTGCCTTCAGTTGGCAGGGGATGCTCCGGGTGGGGGATAGCTGGAGTGGACCCGTGACGGGGAGCGTGAGCCGGGTGCTGACCAACCGGCTTCGCACGGGCACGCTCATGGTTGACGATCAGCAGATCGGATATGTCTACGATGCGGACGGGGCGCTGGTCCAGGCGGGTGATCTCACGATCGGGCGGAGTGCGACGGATGACTTTCTGACGGGGACGAGGCTCGGGGCGATCCGGTCCTCGGTTGGATACGACGCATTCGGCGAGATGGATGCGGAGGCGTTCACCTATCACGGACCCGAATCATTCACTTTCACGGCGACGGCCAGTCAGACGACGGTGACGAATCCGATGGTCACGATCACGGGGCGGATGCCCGGAGCGACAGACATCCGGGTTTCGGCCAGCAACCAGACGGAGGTGACGGATTATCCGGTGGCCTCCGACGGGTCGTTTTCGGTGAACTACGATCTTTCCCCCGGATCACCTGCGGGCAGTACGGCGACGCTCTATGTGGCACCGTATTCGACGGTGTCGGGAAGTCCCACTCCCACTCCGGCCGCGATCCACTTCACCTATGCGCCCGAGCCGCCCCCCGATACGTACCAGGCG
>JAJZBR010000001.1 GCA_021798795.1 Pseudomonadota bacterium | reverse complement strand
GGTGGTCTCTCCGGGCGTATCCGCGTGAGGACGATTAAGTGCGCAATGCGACTTCAGGCGGGCGAACCGGGGACTCCAAGGGATGTGCCCAGCGCTTCGAGGATTCGTTCATCGAGCCACGCATGTCCCGAGAAGGGCCGGCGACCGCTGATGAATCCGACGTGCCCTCCGGAAGGGCTCCATTCCACTACAGTGGATGCACTCCATTCCGAGTCTTGAGGCAGGCAGGAACCCGGTATGATGGGATCATCCAGGGATTGGAGCAGGAGTGTCGGGGTCCGAATCTGATCCAAAATGGCCCGTGAGTTCGTTTGCTTGTAGTAATCTTCCGCATCGCGAAAACCATAGAGGGGGGCCACGTAGCGGCCGTCAAATTCGAGAAACGTACGCAGCTTCCGCAACTGAGCGTGTGCAAGTGTCGGATGCCCGAATCGGGCCATCTGACCCCGCGCTGCGCGCCGGAGTTCGCGGACGAGAACGGATTGATAGAAACGCGCGGCTCCGTGCCCCATCCGGTGGGCAACGCAGGCAAGATCGAACGGGATTGAAACACCGATGGCTTGCCGAACGCGGGCGGCGCCGGATGCGCTTGCCAGCCAGCGGAGCAGCATATTGCCTCCGAGAGAGAATCCGATGACCGCAAGCGTTCCTGCAGGTTCTCGCCGGGCATAACATTCGACGACCCAGTCAAGATCCGCGGTCCAACCCGCATGGTAGCTCTCCCGTCTGCGGTTCGGGTTGCTCCGGGTGCCCCGGAAGGGGAGAATCAGAATCTCGTAACCGAGACAGCCCAATCGGTCCGCAAGACTCCGGATATAGGGTGATTGCGCATCCCCCTCGAGTCCAGGGAGCAGGATGACGAGCGGACGGTCCGGATTGCGGGGTAGACGCCAGAATCCCCGCGTGCAGTCCCCGTCGGGTAGCTCAAACGCTTCTGTTTCGAGTTTGAGAGGCGGCGAATGTTTGAGATAGGTTGCATAAAGGGTCTGGAGATGGCCACCGGGAAGCCACCAGGCGGGTTTGAAAGTACTCCGGCGGATTCGCGGGGTCGCCGTCACGGATCCGGTTTGAATCACTTCGGATCGGTCCGCATCCGTATCAGCCGTTGAGCTGTTTTTCCCTGATTTCTTCGATGGTTTTGCAGTCGATGCATTGGGTTGCAGTCGGGCGTGCTTCCAGGCGCCTGATCCCGATCTCGATTCCGCAATGGTCGCAGAACCCGTACTCATCTGTTTCGAGGTGCAGGAGCGCCTCGTCAATCTTGCGAATGAGTTTGCGTTCACGGTCCCGCGTCCTAAGTTCTAGGCTGAACTCGGATTCCTGGGTGGCTCGGTCGTTGGGATCGGGGAAGTTCATCGCCTCATCCTGCATGTGATGCACGGTGCGATCCGCTTCCTCCATGAGATCCTTTTTCCAGGCCAGAAGAATCCGATGGAAATGCTCCTTTTGGGCCGGATTCATGTACGGTTCGTTTTCCCGGATCGGGTAGGGCGCGATTCCCTCTCCGAGAGTGCTCAGGAATGTGGCACCTGCGCTTGGCTGCTCACCCGGAGTCGGGCTGCGCGGCTGCTTGGGGCCAGATCCGGAAACAGGCCTGAGACGGCTTTTTTTCCGTCCAGGCGCGGCTTTGGAAGGCGAGGCACGTTCGGGTTTTGTACGTTTGGGCATGACAGTAGATTCCGCTCCATCCGATTGGTTGGGCCGATTCACTAGAGATACGCTATCGCGTATACAAACGGTCATTATACCCAAACGCACCCATCCCATGATAGCTGGAACCCATGCCGGGAAGAGCCTTGGGCACCTCGATCCTTGGAACAGGCTAGCGGTTGGCGCTCCAGGTGGGGTCATTCACCTGCGGGGTTACCCCAGACCATCCCGCTGCGCGGTGTTCAGCGACGATCATGGTCCGAATCCCCCCCCGAATGTTGAAACGGGCAGAAAGCCGCATGAATCGGGGCGCGCAAGAGCTGACGAGGTCGGTTAGAATTTGATTCGTGACGGCTTCGTGAAAAGCTCCCACATCCCGGTAAGACCAGAAGTAGAGTTTGAGTGCCTTGAGTTCGAGGCAAAGTTGAGCCGGGATATAGCTCAGGTCGAGGTGAGCAAAATCCGGCTGGGCAGTCAGAGGGCAGAGACAGGTGAACTCCGGAATCTCCATCCGGATCTCGTAGTCCCGGCCCGGTTCCGGGTTGGGAAAGGTTGCGAGGGATCGCGTGGGACTGCTGGGCATATGAGCGCGAATGCCTGTCAGGTACGCAAATACTTTACACTAGAACGTCTTTGGGGCGGTTGCCAGAACGCATGCGTTTACTCAAAATCAAGCTCAGCGGATTCAAGTCGTTCGCTGATCCGACCACGCTCGAGTTTCCCGAGGGAATCGCTGCCGTGACCGGCCCCAATGGCGCCGGAAAATCGAATCTGATCGATGCCGTGCGCTGGGTCATGGGCGAAAGTTCGGCCAAAACCCTCCGCGGAGAGTCCATGCCGGATGTCATTTTCGGCGGTTCCAATGTCCGGAAGCCATCCGGCCAGGCATCGGTCGAGCTTGTTTTCGACAACAGCGATGGACGGGTCGGCGGGGACTACGCAGCCTACAATGAAATCGCAATCCGGCGGGTCGTCGGGCGGGACGGCATCTCGCAGTACAGCCTCAATGGATCGAACTGCAGGCGCCGCGACATCACCGACATATTTCTGGGAACGGGTCTCGGCCCCCGCAGTTACGCCATCATTGAACAGGGAACCATCTCCCGGCTCGTGGATCTCAAGCCGGAGGAATGGCAGGTTTTTCTCGAAGAGGCAGCAGGGGTTTCCAAATATAAGGAGCGACGCAAGGAAACGCTTGCACGCGTTGAAAACACGCGTGAACGGCTGGAGCATGTCAACGAGATCCGGGAGGAGCTGGCCAAGCGCCTGCATCAGCTTGCCCAGCAGGCCCGCCAGGCAGAACGGTTCCGGTCGCTTCGCGAGACCGAGCGGCTGATTCAGAGCCGGCTTTGTGTGCTTGAGAAGCGTGGCTTCAGCGATGGGCTTCAGGCACGCAACCGTGAGATCCGTGTGCGTGAAACGGAAATTGAGGAAATCAAGGCCGAACAGACGCGTCTCGAGCGCCAGCTTCTCGAGCTCGGGGAGCGTCGACGCGCAGCCTCGGTGGCGGATCAGGAGGCGCAGCGTCATGTCTACGAGACCGAACGGCGGATTACTCAGCTTGAGTCCGCACACGAAAATCGGGTGGCCGAACGCAAGCGGCTTCTGGAAGAGTCAGAGCGGATCACGCGTGAACGGGTGCGAATCGAAACCCGGGCGAGTGATGACGAGCGGATGCTGGATCAGGATCGCCCTGGGCGGGATGCGCTCGAACATGCCCTCCAGGAAACACGCACTGAAATGGCCCGGCTGCGCGCCGAGGTTCATGCCGAAGAACGGCAGAAAGATGAGATGGATACCCGCTTGAATGACCTGCGGGATCGGCTCGCGGATGCCCGAGCGCGCGGTGAACTCCTGTCTCTCGAACATAAACACGCGCGGGATCTCAATGACAGCCTTCGCGCACAACTCGAAGAGCTGACCCGAAAACTGGATGCCAGCCAGTTTTCCGCTCTGATTGAGAAGCGGGACCAGGCTCGCCTGATCCATGAGGCGCACCTGCGCGAGCGGTCGCTTCGCGAGGCAGCGCTCACTGAACGGAGACAAGCCCTTGAAACGGAGCAGGCAGCCCTCAGGCAGGCTGAGGGGGATCTCAACCGTGTGGCGATCGGGCGTGAGCAGGCCCGGGCGCGTCTTGCAACCCACGAACAGCTGCGAACACAGGCCTTGTCACTGGATGGAGAAGAAGCCCGGCAATGGCTCGAGCAGAATGGCTTCAACAGTCGGCCACGGCTCGCAGATCTGATCGAAGTCGAACCCGGAAAGGAACCCATGGTGCGTGCGGTACTCGGCACCCGGCTCAAGGCAATCGGTGTGGAACGGCTCGAAACCTGGTCTCAATCCTTGGCCGAGCTTGAATCCAGTACGGTGGCCTTGTTCGAAATGCAGGCCCGGGATGAGACCCCGGTGTTTGCCGAGGGGTTCCCGTCACTCGTCAGCACCCGCGTCGATCTAACGGATTTTTTCGCCTCCGTGCAACCGGTATCTTCTCTGATCGATGCACTGGCGCAGCGTTCCAATCTCCCGCCGGGGCACTGTTTCGTGACTCCAACCGGTATGCTGGTCGGAAGGAACTGGATGGCGATCGATCGGGGCGATCCGGCGCTTGGCTCCGTGTTTATCCATGACCGGGAGATGCGGTCGATCCAGCAGGAGCTCGATGTTCTGGAATCCGAACAAAAACGCCATGTGGAGCAAGTCGAGGCCGTGCGCGTCCGTCTGACCGAATCCGCGCGGGAGGTCGCCTCACTCGAGCAGGTACTGGCCCGAGAGGGCGAGGAGCTCCTGAGATCGGGTTCCACACGCGCCGAGCTCGATGCGCTTGTGACGGAACATGAACGGCAACGGCGGGACTGGGAGGGATCCGAAAAGGAGATCCGGGAGCAACTGGTTCGATTTGAGGCACAGATCCAGACACTCGAATCCTCGATCCAGGCGGCAGATCGGGAGCGCCAAAAAACCGAGGCCGAGCTCCGGAGTGAAGGCGCAGATCGCGATGACCTGCGGGAGCGGCTTGAGCTCGGTTCCAAACGGCTGGAGGCGCTTGAAGAACTGGAGCGGGAGGAGCGCATCCAGCAGGAGAAAAAGCGGCTGGAGCACGAGGCCGCCCGGAATCGAATCGTCGAATGGGGCGAGATGCTCAAGTCCCTGGCGCAGGAGGCTCTGGCACTCGCTGAAAAGGAAGTCGGTCTCGCACAACCTGAATCCGAAGCACGTGAACTGGAGCAGGTGCTTTCGGAGCGTCAACATGCAGCCTTCTGTCTCGGTGAGGCACGAGATGCACTTCAGGAGATCGAAAATGAAATCGAGTCCCATGAACGCGACCGCTCCGAGAAAGCCAGGCAGATTGAGGAGCTGAGAAGTCATCTCGAAGGGTGTAAACTCGCGGCCCAGGATCTGACGACCCGCCTGAACGAGCTCGAGATGCGTGCCGAACGCATTCATTGTGACTGGGATGTGGAGGTGGAAGAGGGGGCATCACCCGAAGATTGCGGGGCACAACTCCAGGCGCTGGAGCAGAAACTCCAGCGACTGGGACAGGTTAACCTCATGGCCACCCAAGATTACGAAACGGAGCTGACCCGCAAGCAGGCGCTCGATCGGCAGTTCGAAGACATCACTTCCGCGCTCGGAACCTTGGACGAAGCGATGAAAAAGATTGACCGTGAAAGCCAGGCTCGTTTCCATGAGACGTTCAACCAGGTCAATCAGGGTCTCAAACAGCTCTTTCCGCGGCTTTTTGGAGGTGGATACGCTGAGCTCAGACTCGTCGAGAATGAGTCCGGGACCGGAGGGGGCGTGAGCCTTTATGCACGCCCGCCGGGCAAGCGCCCGACCTCGATCAGCCAGCTGTCGGGAGGCGAGAAGGCATTGGTCGCAATTGCGGTCGTTTTCGCCATCTTCAATCTCAATCCGGCACCCTTTTGCATGCTCGACGAGGTCGATGCACCTATGGATGAAGGCAGCATCGCCCGGTTCATCGGGCTCGTGCGTGAGCTGTCGACGCGTGTCCAACTCATCCTGATCAGCCACAACCGCCTTTCACTGGAATCCGCAGACAGCCTGATTGGCGTGACGATGCAGGAGCCTGGCGTATCCCGGCTGGTCGCGGTCAGCATCGAGGAAGCAACCCGCCTGGCTGCAGCGGGCTGAATCCGGGAGCGTGACCCCGATGGACCGCGATGACGCCCGCAAGCGGATCGAGGAGCTGCGGGCGCTCATTCAGGAACACGATTACCGTTACTATGTTCTGGACGATCCTGTGTGGAGCGATGCCGAGTACGATCGGCATTTCAGCGAACTCGAAAAACTGGAATCAGGCTTCCCGGAATGGATCACTCCGGATTCTCCTACCCGGCGGGTGAGCGGTGTCGCCCGGTCGGATTTTGCCTCCGTCCGGCACGATGACCCGCTCCTGTCCCTTGAGAAGGTTGTTGACGAAACAGAGTTCGAGGCATTCGACCGGCGCATTCGCGAACGGCTGGGGCGGGAGACCACGGATCCGATCACATACGTGGGCGAACCCAAGTACGATGGGCTCGCAGTGAGTCTGCTCTACGAAGACGGGGTGTTCACCCGGGCCGCCACCCGCGGAGATGGATTTGCGGGTGAGGATGTCACCGCCAATGTCCGGACGATTCGGGCCATTCCCCTCCGGATTCGTGGCGGGCGATGGCCGCGGAGGCTCGAAATCCGGGGCGAGATCTATCTTCCGAAGGATGCGTTCATCGCGCTCAACCAGGGTATCGAAAAGGAGGGTGGCCGGCCTTTTGTCAACCCCCGCAATGCCGCTGCGGGGAGTTTGCGCCAGCTGGATTCCCGGATGACCGCCATGCGGCCGCTCGCATTTTTCGCCTATGGGATCGGGCGCCCGTCCCAGCCCGATTTGCCGGATTGTCACCATGCACTGCTTGAACGGCTTCGGGAGGGTGGTTTCCCGGTCACGCGCGAATACAGGGTGCTTGGCGGCGTCGGGCCTTGCATCGAGTATTTCCAGGATCTCATGAAACGACGCGCACAACTGCCGTTTGAAGCGGATGGCGCCGTGTTCAAGGTTGATCGGGTGAGTGAGCAGGAACGGCTCGGTTCCGTGGCGCGCGCCCCCCGCTGGGCGGTTGCTTACAAGTTCCCGAGTGAAGAAGTGATCACCGTCATCGAATCCATTGAATTCCAGGTCGGGCGCACCGGGACCCTGACGCCTGTTGCAAGGGTGCGTCCGGTATTTGCAGGCGGTGCCCGGATTGCGCATGCCACCCTTCATAACCTGGATGAGATTGAGCGCAAGGATATCCGGCTAGGAGATACGGTCTTGCTGCGCCGGGCCGGAGACGTCATACCGGAAATCATACGGGTCATCATAAAACCTGGCTTGAGACGCCATCCGCCAGTGGAGGCGCCGCGGAGTTGCCCCGTGTGCGGCGCACCGGTTGAGAGGATTCCGGATGGGGCCCTGATTCGGTGCAGCGGGGGATTGCATTGTCCAGCCCAGAGAAAAGAATCTATCCGCCATTTCGCTTCTCGATCGGCCCTCGATATTCAGGGTCTCGGTGAGAAGTTGATCGGCCAGCTGGTGGACACGGGCTTAGTTGAGACCCCCGCCGATCTCTACCATCTCGATGTCCAAAGGCTTGCTTCGTTTGAACGGATGGGCGAGCAATCGGCGACCAATCTGGTTCAGGCAATTGAACGATCCAGGCAAACGACCCTGCCGCGTTTCCTCTACGCGCTCGGCATCCCTCAAGTGGGTCAGGTGACCGCCCAACATCTCACAGAGTCTCTGGGCAGTCTCGAAGCGTTGATCAGAGCCAGTGAGGAAGTACTCTGTGATATCGAAGGTGTCGGCCCCGTGATCGGCCATGAAGTGCGGGTCTTTTTCGATGAACCGGGCAATCGGCAGGTGATTGATCGTCTGCGTGAAGCAGGGATCCACTGGCCCAGCCCATCCCCAGGTGTCACGGACGACCCGGGCCGGTTCGCCGGTTGTCTATTCGTGCTTACGGGCAAACTCGCGTCTTTGACGCGTGCGGAAGCCGAGGCTTTTCTGCGCAAGGAAGGTGGCCGGTTGGCGCAATCCGTTTCACGCAAAACAAACTATGTGATCGTGGGCGAAAATCCGGGGAGTAAACGGACGGAGGCCGAGCGTCTCGGGATTCCATTGGTCACGGAATCCGAGCTGCTTTCCTGGATGAAGGAATCCGGTTCGCTGCCACGCGGATCCGGCGGGGGTATCTGATCGTTCGATTCTGCCGAGTGTCGCTGGTTGGGGGAGCATGACCTGACGCTCGGGTGATGAGGAGAACCTGCGCTCTCGGTGCCGCGATAATCCGAACCCCTCTCAGGGGTGGAAACCCGGATCACAAACCAGAGTCTCACAAACGACCCAGCCTGGGTGAGAAGGCGGAACCCGAGCGGTACGGAATCGTTCCAAAAACCCTTCCAGGAGAGACAGGATGAGATCCCTAGGATCGGATGGAGCAAGCCGCCTGCCCCCGCCAGCCCGGATGAGGCTGACGGGGGCAGGGAGAGCCATCAGGCTAGAGATATGCCCGCACTTACGGGTGCGGCGGCGCTACCGGGTGCGGCGGTGTGGGCACGGGCGGCATGCCAGAATGGGGGCCTGTGCCCGGAGCATTCATTTCCGGAGGTACCTTGGGCAGCAGGATTTTGACCTTGGCCACACCGCGCAGGTGCGTGATGAATCCGGTGACCTCTTTGTTCCGGAGGATGTCGAGGAGCCGGTCATGCATCTGTGCAAAGCTCGGCGGTGTGAGATTGCGTTTCGCCTGAAGCTCGATGACGTGCCAGCCAAACTGGGTATGGACCGGCATGCGGGTGAACTGGCCGACCTTGAGCCCTCGGACGGCCTTCGCGAAGGAAGGTGTCACCTGGGCAGCGCTGATCCAGCCGAGCTCGCCACCCCGATCGGCGCTTGTGTCGAGGGAATACTTTTTGGCCAGAACCGAGAAATGAGCGCCGTGTTCGAGTTCGGCGATCAGGCGTGCGGCCAGGGCCCGTTGTTTGACCAGGATGTGGCGCACTTTGTATTCGTGGTGGCCCATGTTCCCGACGGTTTTTTGATAAGCCTGCTCAAGATCCGATTTTGTCACCGGGTGGGTTTTCAAGTAATGACGGATTTCAAGGTTGGCAAGGAGGACCTCACGCTGGAGACGCAGCGTGTCGCGAGCGCTGGTTTCATGGAGCAATCCAGCCTGACGTCCCTTGGCCGCCAGGATTTGGATGTCGATCAGACGCTGGAGGGCCAGATGCTGGATGGCCGGTGCGAGATGGGGAGTCTTGCCGCCGTGCGCTCCCAGAAACGTATCCAGGAGTCCCCGACGGATCGGATGGCCATTCACGATGGCGACGGCCTGGTTGGCTGAGGGATGGGTCCCGTTTTTTGCGGGGTGGCTGCAGGCTCCGAGGAGAAGCAAACTGCTTAGACCCAGCAGGGCGGGATAGAGAATCGGATGACGCATAGGAGGCCTCTTGGGGTTAGGTTGGAGGACGGAGAGAATGAAGCGTGGATTCGCCCGGCGCTGCGGCTTCGATCTGGAGTGCGTGTACACGCCAGTTTACAAGCGGTCCCAGTGCCTGGTAGATACGCCGGTGGCGCTCGATCAGCGGCATATGGGAAAATGCGGGTGATACGATCTGGAGTCCCAGGTTGTGGAATCCGTGTGGGTGGCCGCCATGACTCCGGTGGCGGTTCGTTTCATCGGTCAGCTCGACCGAGCTTCCCGGGAACGAACGTCTGAGATGCTCGCAAAGCCCGTCCCAATCGCTTGTCGATGGGGCACTCATGATCCGTTCCCGGCAGGTGGGTACGTCACGACATAAGGGTGCACACGGATACTCTGAAAGATACCCGCGCGCTGATAAGGATCTTCCTGGATCCACTGTTGTGCTTGCTCCTCGGTTTCGAAATCCGCGACGATGAGACTTCCAACAGAGGATTCCGGTCGGGGCTCCGGAGTGGTCCATGCCAAAAGCGGTCCGGCAAAAAGCAAGCGTCCTTCCTGAAGAAGGGCACTCAGCCGGGAAAGATGATCCGTGCGCCACCGGATCCGCTCGGCGCTCCTGCCAGGGCGATCCTCGGCCCAGAAGGCAAACCACATAGCCTGAGGTGTCCAAGACCAAAGTCATATGATAGCGCATCTTGGTCCCATGAATCTGACCGGACCTCATCTTGTCCCGGCCCCAGCGAATCTCGCGACCCCCTATAATGCAGGACTATGCCACATCTCAATCTCATTCAGCTCATCGCCATCTGGGCCGTACCCGGGCTTTTTGCCATCACGCTCCATGAAGTTGCCCATGGCTATGCTGCCCGCCAGTTCGGTGACCGAACCGCCGAGATGCTCGGGCGACTCAAACTCAATCCGATCCGCCACATCGATCCAATCGGAACGATTCTCGTGCCGCTCGCCTGCATCATTCTGCCGTTCCATTTCATCTTCGGGTGGGCCAAACCGGTTCCCATCACACCCCAGAACTTCAAGCATCCGAGACGCGACATGGCCTATGTCGCCCTTGCCGGACCCTTTGCGAATCTGCTCATGGCAACAGGCTGGCTCATCCTGTCCCAGATCGGACGCCTGTTCTTTGCCGGAACACCCATCGGTCAGTTTCTGATTCTGATGGGAATCGCGGGTATCTATATCAATATCCTGCTCATGATCTTCAATCTTTTCCCGCTGCCTCCGCTCGATGGCGGGCGCGTGCTCACCGGCATACTGCCCGTGCAATGGGCACGCGTGTTTGCACGGGTCGAGCCCTACGGGTTCGTGATCCTGCTTGTGCTTCTTGTGACCAACGTATTT
Source organism: Pseudomonadota bacterium (assembly GCA_021798795.1). Taxonomy (GTDB): domain Bacteria; phylum Pseudomonadota; class Gammaproteobacteria; order JAKAQQ01; family JAKAQQ01; genus JAJZNM01. The sequence goes on along the minus strand of JAJZBR010000001.1, from coordinate 57,957 downwards.
TTCATGCTGATGGGACCGCTTCTGTTTGGCGCCCTTAACATTTTCCTGAACGGGACTGGCGTCCCGCTGCCGGTTTTGAACCAGACCCTGGAACTTCTGCGGCTATGAGCAGAGCCAGGGTAAATCCGCTCCCGCGCATCGTCTCCGGAATGCGCCCGACCGGACCGCTGCATCTCGGTCACTGGGAGGGGGTGCTCAAAAACTGGATCGAACTCCAAAAACAGCATGAATGCTATTTTTTTGCAGCTGACTGGCATGCCCTGACGACGCACTATCAGGATCCGCGGGAACTCGACACGAATACGTTCGAGCTGGTCACGGAGTGGCTGGCTGTGGGCGTGGATCCGGAGCAGGCGACCCTTTTCGTGCAATCCTGGGTTCCGGAACATGCGGAGCTCCATCTGCTCCTGTCCATGTTGACTCCGCTCGGATGGCTCGAGCGGGTCCCGACCTACAAGGAACAACAGCAGGAGCTCAGGGATCGGGAGCTTGATACCTACGGATTTCTGGGCTATCCGGTGCTCATGAGCGCCGATGTACTGGTCTATCGCGCACGGGGAGTACCGGTTGGGCAGGATCAGGTGGCCCATCTTGAAGTCACTCGAGAAATTGCGCGCCGGTTCAATTTCCTATATGGCCGTGGCGGGTCATTCGATGAACATCTCGCATCCGGACGAGCGCGCCTCGGCCCCAAGGAAACCCGCCGTCTCACCGAGTGGGCGAAGCAGTATCGCGAATCCGGCGACCAGGAGCTTTGGAGCCGCATCGAGCGCACGCTGTCCCAGGATCCCCGCTTGACTTCCGAGGAGCAGGTGGTGCTCCTCGCGGAGGCGCGCGGTAGTGGGCGAGCCATTCTTCCAGAACCCACTCCGCTTCTCACCCGGTCATCGCGTCTACCGGGTACGGATGGCCGCAAGATGTCCAAGTCCTACGACAACGCGATTGCGTTACGCGACCGTCGCGATGTCGTGACACGGAAAATCCAGACCATGGCGACCGACCCGGCACGGGTGCGTCGAACCGATCCCGGCGAGCCCAGCCGCTGCCCGGTCTGGAAATACCATGAGGCGTTTTCCACCGCTGACACCCGGCAGTGGGTCGAGGCCGGTTGCCGCTCGGCAGGAATCGGCTGTCTGGATTGCAAGAATCGTCTGCTGGGGCACATGCTGACCGAACTGGCGCCAATCTGGGATCGGTTCGACGCTCTTCAGGCGCATCCGGATACGGTGCGAGAGGTGCTCGCAAGCGGAAGCGAACGGGCGCGTCTCGAAGCCCGGGCGACCCTGGAGGAGGTACGCGATGCCCTGGGACTGGCCCACCCTTCATGACCACCTTACTCAAGCGACAGCCCAGCCAACCCGATCTCCCGCTTGCGACGGTGAACGGCGAGCCTTGGCTCGAGTTGCCCCAGGATCTCTACATACCACCCGATGCCCTGGAACTCGTTCTCGAATCCTTCGAGGGACCGCTCGATCTCCTCTGGTATCTCATCCGCCGCCAGAACTTCAACGTGCTCGATATCCCGATTGCGGAGGTGACCGGGCAATACCTGCGTTACATCGACATGATGCAGACGATGCGGATCGAACTCGCTGCGGAATATCTGCTCATGGTCGCCATCCTGGCCGATATCAAGTCCCGCATGCTTTTGCCCAAGCCCGCACCCGAAAATGGCGAGGTGGAAATCGATCCCCGGGCCGAGCTCGTTCGCCAGCTGCAGGAGTACGAAACATTCCGGCAGGCAGCCGAGCGGATCGATACGCTCCCGCGCCTCGAGCGGGACTACTGGGTGGCTCAGGCCCTGGCCCGTGAGGATGAACGCCGGGTTCATGTCGACCCACCGCCCGTGAGCCTCGAGAATCTCCTGCTTGAGATGGCACGGGTCATTCATCGTTCCCGCTGGCGCGTCGAACACCGCATTGTCCGTGATTCGCTCTCAGTCCGGGAATGCATGGTGTCGATTCTCGAACTGCTGACACCGGGCGGCTATCGCCGGTTCGAGGAGTTTTACAGCAACGACGTTCGCCCGACCCGCATCGTCCTGAGCTTCGTAGCCATGCTCGAGTTGGCGCGTCAGTCCCTGGTCGAGCTGGTCCAGCCAACTCTGTTCGGCCCGCTCTACATCCACCGCTCGGATCACGAGCAACCCTCCCCTTAAGCCGGCGTTGGAGGATCGATCTCATGAATGACGAAGCGCTCGACATCAAACATCTGCTCGAAGCGGCTTTGCTTGCTTCCGGCCGCCCGGTTGAAGAAGGAGAACTGATCCACCTTCTGGAATCCGGACTCGAACGCTCCGTCGGAGCGGAGGAGCTTGAGGCGTGCCTCGGCACGCTTGCCAGCGAGTATGAATCACGCGGGTTGGGCCTCAGGCGCGTGGCAAGCGGTCTGCGCATCGAAATCCGACCCGCATACGTGCGTGCGCTCCATGGCCTCTGGGATCCCAAGCCGGCGCGCTATTCGCGGGCCCTGCTCGAAACCCTGGCGATCATGGCTTACCGGCAACCCGTGACTCGCGGCGAGATCGAGCAGATCCGAGGCGTGAGTGTGGCAGCATCGATTCTCAAAACGCTCGAGGAACGGGGCTGGACCCATATCGTCGGGCATCGCGAAGTGCCGGGGCGTCCGGCGCTCTATGCGACCACCCGCCAGTTTTTGGATTACTTCGGCCTGAAAAGCCTGGCGGATCTGCCACCCCTGGAGCAGGTGGGCGACCTCATTCCATCTGAACTCCCGCTCAACTTCGGTGAACCCAGGTCAGGCGGATTCGCAGGACCCGCCGAGACGGACGAGACCGAGACCGAGACTGAGACTGAGACTGAGACCGATGCAGAAGCCACCCCTGAAGAAAACCCGGAAGGACACTGACGCGGGATTGCCCGCAGCGCAGTCTTCTGCACCCCGGGTCCAGAAAGCGCTGGCGGATGCCGGATTGGGCTCGAGACGCGAGATCGAGTCGTGGATCCGCTCTGGACGGCTGACGCGGAACGGACGCCCTCTTGTACTGGGGGAGCGGGCCAACCCGGGCGACCAGTTCCATCTGGACGGACTACCGCTCCGCCTCGACCCCAAGGCCGCCGATTTGCGTGTCTTCCTCTACCATAAAAGCGCAGGCGAACTGACCACCCGCCATGATCCCGAGGGACGCCCGAACGTTTTCGAAAACCTCCCCCGCATTCGCCAGGGACGCTGGATCGCATCGGGCAGGCTCGATTTCAACAGCGAGGGATTGCTGGTCTTCACAACGGATGGCGGACTTGCCCGGACGCTGATGCATCCTTCAAGTGAGCTGCCCCGAGTTTATATGGCACGAATCTCGGGACGGCTCACGCCACTCGCGCTGCACACGCTCACGCACGGTGTGAGGCTCGAGGACGGCTGGGCCGCATTCGACGGGGTAGAGGAAACAGGCGGGTTGGGACGCAACGTCTGGTATGCGGTGTCCGTACATGAAGGCCGCAACCGGCTGGTGCGCCGGCTATTCGAAAGCCAGGGCTATCCGGTCAACCGCCTGATCCGGATTCAGCATGGTCCGTTCCGGCTGCCCCGTGGGCTCCACCGTGGACACGGACTCGAACTCGACAGGGAGACCCTCCAGGCGGCACTCGCCAGCCTCTCTTCCCATCCCGTGATATCCGGAAGGGATGCAATGCCTCCCCCGGGTACGGATGCGATCTGAGCCGCACCTAAAAACCGGGGACCGGATACGGGAGATCCACACCCGCCTCGTGAAACGCTTCGGCAGTCAGAAGAACTGGTGGCCAGCTGCAAGCCCGTTCGAGGTTTTGCTTGGCGCCATCTTGGTTCAACATACCAGATGGTCCGCAGTCGAACAGGCTTTGACCAGACTGCGGAGCGGGACCGGACTCGAGCCGAGCAAGCTACTTGGATTACCCATCCCCGCGCTTGAGGCCTTGCTCCGATCGGCCGGTTGTTACCGCCAGAAAGCTCGCAGAATCCGTGCGATCAGCCGTTGGTATGAATCCCTGGATTGGGAACAGCTGGCTGGCTTGCCGACCGCTTTACTGCGCACGGCGCTGCTTGAGCTCGAAGGAGTCGGTCCCGAGACGGCAGATGCGATCCTGCTTTATGCGTTTGGCCGGAGGGTGTGGGTGGTTGATCGCAGCGCTTTGCGGCTGTATTCGCGCCTCGGTATCTGCCGGGATCAGGAAGCGGACTTCAAGAAGCGGATCCTGCCTTCCCTCCCGGATGGCATCGAATGGCGGAAGGAGCATCATGCGCTGATTGTCCTGCACGGGCAGCGCTACTGTCAGAGTGAGCCCGTCTGTAAAGGTTGTCCGCTGAACAGCCGGTGTGCATGGTTCCACCGGAGGCCAGGCGGCAGGGACGTCTTCAGAATCGGAGCAGTACGGAACCCCAGGTAAATCCACCTCCAAAGGCTTCGAAGAGCAAGAGCTGCCCACGCTGGATACGTCCGTCCCGCACCGCCACATCGAGCGCCATGGGAATCGAGGCGGTCGAGGTATTCCCATGTTCGCCGATCGTGAGGACGACGCGTTCCATCGGTAGTGCGAGTTTGCGGGCAATAGCCTCGATGATGCGCAGATTGGCCTGATGGGGGACGAGCCAGGACAGCTCGCTGGGGCTGATTCCGGAGGCGTCCAGTGTTTCCTGTGCAATCTGGCAGAGGGTATTGACGGCGACCCGGAAAACCTCGTTGCCCTTCATATGGATGAAATCCCGCTTCTCCCGGAGCCGATCGAATCCTTGCGAGATCCCGGATGGAAAATAGAGAAGATCCTTGTATGCCCCATCGGCGTGTGTGCGTATGTTCAGGATGCCGGGCTTGTCCGATCCTTCGAGAATCACGGCACCCGCACCATCACCAAAGAGGATGCAGGTCGACCGGTCGGTATAGTCCGTGATACGGGAGAGCGTCTCACCGCCGACCACAAGTGCGCGCCGGATCTGCCGGGTCTGGATCAGGCTGTCGGCGACAGACAGTGCGTAGATGAACCCGGCGCATGCTGCTTCCAGGCTGAAGCAGGTGTAGCCATGTCCACCGAGGCGATCCTGCAGGAGTACTCCCATGTTCGGGAAGACCTGATTGGGAGTGGTCGTGGCGACCAGGATCAGGTCCAGTTCGTCAGGCGTGAGATCAGCCGCTTCGAGTGCCCTTCGCGCCGCCTGTTCACAGAGGTCGAGATTGGTTTCCCCATCTGAGACGACATGGCGTTCCCGGATGCCGGTCCGGCTCTGGATCCATTCGTCGGATGTGTTGACCATGCGTTCGAGATCCTGATTGGTCAGGATCCGTTCAGGCAGGAAATGGCCGGTTGAGACGATGCGTGAATACATGCTGATCAGGTGGCTCGGGCGGTGGAGGAGCTGACTTTCTGCTGCAGATGGCTGATTTTCTGCGGAACCTGGTTCTGAACCTCGCTGGAGGCTCTCCGAATGGCATAGCGGAAGCCCAGTGCGTCAACGTTGCCGTGACTTTTGACGACAATCCCGTCAATCCCGAGAAAACTGGCACCGTTGTATTGGCGCGGATCGAGGCGTCGGCGCAGCGAGCGGATAATGGGGTATGCCAGAAGTCCGGTCGCTTGTGTGAGGAGGTTGCGCCGGAACTCCTCCTGGACGAACTGGGCGATCAGCTGGGCTGTGCCTTCCATGGTCTTGAGAGCAACGTTGCCCGCAAAACCGTCCGCCACGATGACATCCAGCCGACCCTGACTGATATCACCCCCTTCAATGAATCCCTGATAGTTGAGGGTGCTGGACGTGAGACGTTCATGGGCCCGTCGGATCGTTTCGTTGCCTTTGATTTCCTCGGTTCCGATGTTGAGCAGGCCGACCGAGGGTTCGCTGATGCCGTACACGGAGCTCGCCAGGGCCGAGCCCATGACCGCGAATTCCACGAGGTGTTCAGCCGTACAGGCCGAGTTGGCCCCAAGATCCAGCATGAGAGTGTGTCCACTACGGGTGGGTACCGGTGCGCAGATCGCCGGGCGATCGATTCCCGGGAGGGTTTTGAGTACGAACTTGGCCGTGACCATGAGGGCGCCGGTGTTTCCGGCACTGACGCAGGCTTGTGCCTGACCCGCATGCACGAGATCGATCGCGATGCGCATGGAGGAATGTTTTTTGTTGCGCAGGGCTGCGATGGGGGAATCCGCCATGGTCACGCACTCAGGTGCATGGTGGACATGCAGGCGGGATCGTACGGCCTTGGATCCTTTTTGGGACGCAATCAGCGCATGCAGTTGATCCTCAGGACCGACCAGAATGAACTCGAGATCAGGTTGGATTTCGAGTTCACGCCATGCCGCCGCGACGACCACTTCCGCGCCCCGATCCCCGCCCATGGCATCGAGCGCCAGAATCCCGGGTTGGTCCATCTTGGGCTCGGCAGCCGGGAGGGCTGGAACTTAGCTATCCGCCGGGGCAGTTTTAGCGGGCTTGGGCGTGAAAATGCGCCGCCCACGGTAAAACCCTTCAGTGCTCACATGATGGCGCAGATGCCGATCGCCTGTGGTCGAATCAGTCGACAGGGTTGCGGGTGACAACGCGTCATGCGATCGACGCATATCTCGCTTGGAACGGGTTTTGCGGTCTTTCTGTACGGCCATGAGAACACTCCACGTGCGGTAGGTCGCCCAGGCCCCGGATGAGCGCGGCCCGCGGCGGATGCAGCTTGCGCACGTCATTGTAATGGTTTTGCGCTCAAAAATCTTGGCATGAGTGCCGGGTGCGGCAAGGAGCCGGGGTGGGCTCCATTGCGTCCTTTGGATAAACCTCATACGATGAGGCCGGTTTTCCTGCGGTCGTCCCCATGCCTCAAAATGAATGTGTCGAATCCGGGATCGACCGGGCGGGCCTCCCTCAACTGGTTCTGGCGTCGAGTTCCCAAAACCGCAAGCTGCTGCTCAGGCGGCTCGTGAGCGATTTTGCGATCATGGAGCCGATTTCTGGCGAGACTGTGGAGCCGAATGAGCGCGGACGTCTCAGGGCGATCCGGCTCGCGCGGCTCAAAGCCGCATCGATTGCAGAAGGATTGGCGCACCACCTCATCATCGGCTCAGATCAGGTCGCCGAATCCAGAGGGCGGGTTCTCCACAAGCCGGGGGAATGCGGGCAGGCCACATCCGATCTGCTCTGGAGTGCCGGCCAGCAGATCGATTTTTGGACCGGGGTCTGTGTGCGGGATACACGCAGCGGCCAGGAACGCTACGCTGTTGATCACACGCGGGTCTGGATGCGGGAGTTCACGCGCGATGAGATCCTGCGTTATCTCTCGATCGATCAGCCCTGGGGTTGTGCAGCCAGTTTTCGTGCGGAATCGCTCGGACCTGCACTGTTCCGGACCATGGTCACCCGCGATCCGACAGCCTTGATCGGGCTACCCTTGATCGCCCTGAGTCACCTCCTGCGTACGTTCGGATACCCCCTGCCTTGAATGCGGCGTTTGGGATGGTTTCCGGATGGCCTGTAAGTCGGGATGGGATCCCAGGCGATCTCAGCTTGAAGCCACGCCTTGATCCAGGCCCAAGATCGTGGATTCGAGATCGGGCGGCAGAGGGGCCTGTACCGTTAAGGGAAGCTTTGTGCGTGGGTGCGGCAGGGTGAGCGAACGAGCGTGCAAAAACAGGCGTTTCAGGCCGTAACGGGTTTTAACGAAGCGGTTGAACTCCCGTTCCCCGTATTTTTCGTCGCCCGCGATGGGATGACCCAGATGGGCGGCATGCACACGGATCTGATGCGTGCGGCCGGTTTCAATTTGGATCTCGGCAAGTGCCGCCGTCGGCCAGCGGCGTACGATCTTGAAATGGCTGCGGGCGGTTTTGCCGTGCTCATCCATCTGGCTGATCCGCTCTCCGCCGCTCGGGCGGTTTCTGACTAGAGCACCATCAATCTTGCGATCGTTCCAGTCCGGATTGCCCATGAGCAACGCGAGATAGCATTTGTCGAGTCCGCCCGCTCTCAGAGAGGCATGGATTGCAATCAGACTCGAGCGATTTTTGGCAAAGATAAGGCAGCCGCTGGTCGAGCGGTCCAGGCGGTGCGCCAGCTCGAGAAACGCACCTTCCGGCTGGGCCAGACGCAACTGTTCGATCATGCCTGAAGTGATGCCGGTTCCTCCATGAACAGCCATGCCAGAGGGCTTGTTCACCACCATGAGATCGTCGTCTTCATAGAGGATGGGGTAGTTGGGAGCTCGGCGAAGCCGAGGCTGCGCACGGGCAGGAGCACGCAGAGCGGGCACAAAAGGGGGAATCCGGATATGATCTCCGGCAATCAGCCGATAAGTGGGTTTGATTCGTCCACCATTGATTCGCACCTGGCCGGTCCGGATCAGACGGTAGACATGGCTTTTGGGAATGCCCTTGAAATATTTTACAAGCCAGTTGTCGACTCGTTGTCCGGCTTCCTGCTCCGTGATTAGACGGGGCTTTTCCGGGTGGGATGGAGTTCCTATATTTTTCATAAATATCAATACGATGAATCTCTCTATTGATTTTTTTGGGTGAATTGTGGATACTATCTACCGATGCCTGTCGCCCTACCTTGCCGGAATGGGCGGCGGACAAAAGAGAGTCTATTCTGACACGCAGTTGATTTGTGTGTGAGAAACACGGTTGATACGGGTTCTGGCGGGGCCAGATCCCGAAACCATAAACCCATAGCGCTCCCATGCCTCGCATGGTTACGTAGCGCTGACAAGGCGGATTTTGATTGCGCCGCGAATCATGCGGCCATGCGACCGGCGGACTGAAGCCGGTTTCTACCCTGTCAGAACAACGTGATCTCCAGTGCGATGCCTCGGAGCAGCATTGAGAGAATCTATTATGAAACGAATGCTGATCAATGCCACCCAGCCCGAAGAGCTGCGTGTGGCTGTCGTCGATGGACAGAAACTCGTCGACCTGGATATCGAGATACCTTCCCGCGAACAAAAGAAAGCCAATATTTACAAGGCCAAGATCAACCGCGTTGAGCCGAGCCTGGATGCGGTGTTTGTCGATTACGGGAGCGACCGGAACGGTTTTCTGCCGACCAAGGAAATCCATCCACAATATTTCCAGAAAGGCGAATCCGTCCGGGAACGACTGCCCGAAGGACTGGAACTCATGGTCCAGGTTGAAAAGGAAGAGCGTGGCAACAAGGGTGCGGCACTCACGACATATGTCAGTCTGGCCGGGCGCTTCATGGTGCTGATGCCGGAAAATCCGAAAGCTGCCGGAGTCTCGCGCAAGATCGACGGCGAAGATCGGGAAGAGGCACGCCAGATCCTCTCGGGACTCAAGATCCCTGATTCGATGGGTGTCATTCTGAGAACGGCTGCCATGGGACGCACGATCGAGGAAGTCCAGTGGGATCTCGATTATCTAATCCAGCTCTGGGGCGCGATCAAGAAGGCCACAGATGTCCGCAAGGCGCCCTTTCTGGTATATCAGGAAGACAATATCGTCGTGCGCGCGCTGCGAGATCATCTTAAAACCGATATCACAGAGATCCTGATTGATGATGCGCGAATGTACGAGGGAGCGCGGGCGTTTGCTGAACAGGTGATGCCGCAGTATCTCGAACAACTCAAGCTGTATCAGGAACCCACGCCTCTTTTCACCCGCTTTCAGATCGAAAGTCAGATCGCCCAGGCCTTCGAACGGGAAATCCAGCTGCCATCAGGTGGCCGGCTGGTTTTTGACCGGACCGAAGCGCTGATCTCCATCGATGTCAACTCGGCTCGTTCCACCCGCGGAGGGGATATCGAGGAGACCGCACTCACGACGGACCTCGAGGCTGCCGATGAAATCGCCCGTCAGCTCAGAATCCGGGATCTCGGAGGGCTCATCGTGATCGACTTCATCGACATGGAGCAGGAGCGGCATCGGCGCGATGTGGAAAACCGTCTGCGCGAAGCCCTCCAACTTGATCGTGCACGAGTTCAGGTCGGTAAAATTTCCCGTTTCGGGCTCCTCGAGATGTCACGCCAGCGTCTGCGCGCATCGCTCGAGGAATCCACGCAGATCACCTGTCCCCGCTGCAAGGGTTCGGGCAAGATCCGGAGTGTCGAGTCGCTTTCGCTTTTGGTTCTGCGCCTCGTTGAGGAAGAGGCCATGAAGGACGGCGCGAGTCGCATCGTGGCCCACCTGCCGTTGAGCGTGGCGACCTACCTGCTCAATGAGAAACGTCCATCGCTCACTGCGATCGAGCAGCGCACCCGCACGCAAATCCTTTTGGTTCCAAGCCGCCAGCTTGAAACACCCGACTTCAAGATCGAACGTCAGCGCGCGAATGAAGCCACGAACGGCAGCCTATTCGAGGCCGAAAAATACGCAGGCAATCTGGCTCCGGATGAAACCGAAGTGCCGCCGCAGGTGGTGCCAGGCGCCGGACGACTTGAGGAACCTGCCGTCAAACCTCTGCGGCGCCCCAATCCTGCTGCTTCACATGAAAACCGGGCGCTCAATCGATCCGGCTCCTGGTGGGCGCGGTTGCGGGCACGCTGGTTCCGGCCTGTCGCGGCCACCGTTGACCCGCCGAGAACCATTTCCCAACCGGAGCGCCGTTCTCACCTGACGGCCGCCTCTTCCGTGCGTGGTCGCAGCGAAAATCGCGTGCCCCGCCCCCGTCCTGCCGGACGACCAGCCCGCAGCGGGTCCCGTAACGATTTTGGAGAAGGGCGCGCAGCCCCGCGTCAGGACCGGCGTCCAATCTCATCACCCCCGACCCCGCGTCCCCGCCCGGCAGCGCCAATCGACGCAAACGCTGCCGAGCCTGGTCACGAGGTGCAACCCAAGCCGGATGGCGGGCATCGTAACCGTCGTGGTCACCGAGGAGGGCGTTACCGTCGACGGGAGCCGCGGGTGAATGTCGAGATGCAGAATGCCGATGTATTGCCAAAAGCCGTGAACGAAGTCGATTCCGGAACGGGTGCTGCACAATCGGTGATTGAGCCCCCTCTCGCCAAACCCGCGCCGGGCACAGGATTGCGTACTGACTTCCAGTCGGATCGCCACCCGTCAACTCGAATGGTGGATACGCCAACCCCGCAGACCGGGCCGACCCCGCGCAGGGATTCATCAGACGCGCCATTGATCCAGATCGAGACCCAGAACGCAGGTCGTAGGGATGTGCGAGACGTGCGTCAAAGCGGCGCCACCTCACAAGAACGTGAGGCACCGGCTTTGCGTCAGCTTTTCGAGTCCAACCGCGATGCGCCACCCGCACCGGAACGAGTGACGGCTAACCAGCCACCGGAAGAAGAAAGCGTCTAGACCTTAATGTTTGGAACTTAACCGCTGATTTGTGCGGATGACATTCTGCAAGCTGTCAGTGGATCTCTAAGGTCCAGATGAAGAGTTTGGGTTTGCCGTTATTGAGAAGCGTCATAGTCTTTGATGGCCGAGACGAGCTCAGGAACGCTGCGAAATACCCTGCGGCGCGATCGGTTGGTGGTCTGGTCGCGGGGAAGAAACGCTCGACTCTGCTTCGGGGTGGTGTCGCTTGGATCTCGACACCACCCTTGACAAAACTCGGGTGGGTGGGGATAGACTCAGGTGTATTACATGAGCCTCAAAGGAGTATTCTCATGTCCCCCATCCGATCAACTCCATACGTCCCCATACTTTTTTTGTTGCTGGGCGCCCTGCTGTTTCTGTTTGTGGCTCCGGTTCTTCTGGTCTCGGCACATGCTCAAGGATCAGCATCCCAGCAATTTCTTCTAACCAAGTCCGCAAATGGGCCTGTCATGTTTTTGCCTGGGCTCGGAACCGCCCATCCATCGCGGCCCAATATCAGCACCGATTCAGAGTTTGCCGTATATGAATGGAATGTTCCGTTCACGAGAGGCGGAAAGGTTTATCAGGTTGACAGCATGATCACAGGCAAGGTGATCGCGATCGTCACGGTCCTCCCAAAAGGTACGCATGTCTACCCTTTGCCCGAAACCAGACTGAGCCGCACCCAATCCGAGGTTGCAGGCGGGGTCGGCATGGCACCGGCTGCGGCTGGATGTCCATGCACCTACAAGACCACCGATCTTTCCGGCGGTGGGTCGATCACCGTCGTGACAGGCTCTGCGAGAGATGTCATTTCCGTTGTTGCGGAGTGCCCATCCGGGACAAGCTGCACGGTCAAACAATAAGGCAAATCACCCATCAGAGTGGATCGCCTTAATATGAGGTGCGATATCCCTAGGATGTGCTGAGACTCGCTTTGAGTTTGTTGTTCAGGCCTTCGACGGCATCCAGAGAGACTTCATCGCAAGCCCCGAACCCCCCCAAGATAAGCGGTCTTTGCATACGAATCATGTGCGCGATCTTCCACATGGGATCCAGGCGCTTGCGGGACCAGGTCACCGCCCGCTCCACCCGGCGAAAGACGCTTTTCCAGCTGGTCTGGAAGTGCCACAAGATCACCTCCGAGCTCAGGAGCATCGTCCAACTGACGAGGAACCAGGTTCAGCTCCGCGGCGATCCCGGGACGATCGTGCGCAACACCTGCCGACAGGTTCACGAAAAAGTCATTGGTCAGTGATTCCGGTCGCCGAGTCAGGATTCCCTGTGCGTCAATATCACGAGCGTTTCGATCAGCGCCCGGACCTGCTTTTGAAGTCGGATCGGCCGGGCTGTGGGAATCCATGCCTCTGCATCACGGTAAAACATGCGGCCTCCGAAGAGGCCGCATAAGAAGTGAATTACCGGTGCGTTTCAGTGTGATGCCGGTTCAATGGTAAGCGGCGGGCCTGCCATGAGCGTGGGTGCTTTGGATGCGTAGGCCAGCCGGTTGTACTGCGCTACGGATGTAGCGAGCAGGCCGTTGAATCGGGCAAGTGTCGCCTCCAGTTCTCCACGTCGGTGGCTGATCATCCGCTGGATCCGTCGATTGATGGGCTGGGCATAGTTGCCGATCACGAGCGTGTAGGTGTTGATGATCTTCTGGTGCAGGCGAACCAGGTTTCGAAGGCTGCCCTCCGAGACGTTGTGCTGACGCTTGGGGTTGTAAACCGAAACCAGAAGTGCCTCCAGTTTGCGATTGAGGAGGGTTCCGGATTTGAGTACCGCGCCAAACCGCCCCTTGAGTCTCGGATCGCGTGCGACGCTCGCCCGGAACGCGGCCAACTCGCCCTGCATGCCGTGGATTCGGTCGAGGAGTGTGTCCATGGCAGTGATCATGCTGCTGAGCTCGAGTCCGGCATTCCTTTGGGCGACATAGCGTGCCAAGGGAAGGTGGAAACGGGGATCGGCAACAACTTGCGCGAGTGTGGTCGCGACTCGTCCGCCTGCGTCAACCCGGACACGGTAGGTACCCGGAGCAACGGTGGGTCCCATGAATCCCTTGGGTCCGTGCGACATCCAGTAATGGCCGAAATCCATCTTGCGTGGACCGGTGTAGGTCTGGTTCCAGACGTAGGACTCGATGCCGGAATGGGCGGGGCCATAGCCCGTGTAGATGACCCGGCCGGATCGTGTTTCAATCTCGATTTTGACCGGAGTGGTATGGGCTTTTTTCTCGGCTGGCGTCCGGTGGTAGGTTTGCTTGAGGTAATAGGCGATCTGGACGCCAACTGGCGCATTGGGCGCTGAGTAGAACGGCGGGGCCGGATCGCCGATATCGGTCGTGTAGAAGAGGGTGCCCGGCTGGGTTGGGAAGAGTGTGAAGGGGGAGTTGGCGACCGTGTGGGTGAAGCCTTCGAGGGGTTTCAGGTTATCGAGCACCCAGAGGCCGCGGCCATGGCTTGCGAGCACGAGGCTGTCCGGGTGGTGGACGAACTTGAGATCCCAGACCGGCATGGTGGGGAGGTTGCCGGTCAGCGGGTGCCAGTTTCTGCCCCGGTCATGGGAGTAGTAGACACCGGTCATGGTACCGGCGATGAGGAATCCCCGGTCGTTCGGGTCTTCGCGGACCACGAGGACCGAGCTGTCAGAGGGCAGGCCATGATCGATGGGGTGCCAGGAGCGGCCGTAGTTCGTGGTGTGATAGACGTAGGGCCGGTTATTGCCGAGCTCGTGGGCGTCGAAACTGAGGTAGGCGGAGCCGGCGTGGAAGGGGGAGATACCGATCTGGTAGACGCGGGCCCAGGCGGGGGCATCCGAGGGGGTGACGCGCTGCCAGTTCTTGCCGCCGTTGCGGGTGACCCAGACGAGTCCGTCGTCAGTACCGACCCAGATGACGTTGGGGTTGGTTCGGGCGAGACTGATGGATTCGATGGTGTCGTAGTTTTCGGCGCCCGAGATGTCATAGTTGACGGGTCCGCCGGTGAGTCCTTCCTTGGCCTTGTCGTTGCGGGTGAGATCGGGGCTGATGACCTGCCAGTGGGTGCCGCCGTCGGTGCTCCGGAAGACGACGTTGGCTCCGATGTAAACCTCGTTCGGATTGTGGTACGACACCGCGATCGGCGCCGTCCAGTTGAAACGGTACTTGAGTGCCGAGACCTTGTGCCCCGCCTGGGAGTGGTAATACGGCTGGATGAAGGGCGCAAAGGTGGTTCGGACATTGTAGCGGACGGTATATCCGTTTTCGGAACTCGCGTAAATCACATTCGGATTGGTTGGTGCCGGAACGACGTACTCGCCATCGCCCCCGACCGGCATGTACCAGTCGAGCCCATTGACTCCCGCGCGCGAGTAATCACTCGAGGGTCCGCACCAGGCGTTGTTGTCCTGGATTCCGCCGCAGACCAAAAAGGGCGTGACGTGGTCATTCACCGCCACCTGATAAAACTCCTCGATCGGGAGATTGTCGAGATAGCGCCAGGTTTTGCCATCGTCGTGTGTCACATAGACGCCGCCGTCGTTGCCTTGGATGATCCGGTTGCCATTGTGCGGGTCGATCCAGATGGCATGATGGTCGACATGCGCCATCTTGTCGGCGTAAAACATGGTTTTCCCGCCGTCCTTCGATTCCATGAGTTTCATCGACAGAAGAAAAATCTGGTTGGGGTTTTTGGGAGAGACGGCAACCTGGGTGAAATAGAAGGGCCGGACATCGGCATTCTGGTTGTTCGAAACGAGATGCCAGCGGTTTCCCATGTCGTCTGATGCCCAAAGGACCCCGCCTTTGGCCTGGATCACGGCATAGACCTTGTTCGGTCGGCTCGGTGCGAATGCGACATCACTGCGTCCGGTAGGCGCGTCGGGCAGACCCCGAGTCAGTTTCGTCCAGGTCAGACCCCCATCGGTTGAGCGGTAGAGCCCGCTCGAGGGGCCTCCGCTCACGAGTTTCCAGGGATAACGACGGACTTGCCACATACCTGCGATCAGGACCTGGGGATTGCCGGGTTGCATCGCCAAGGTCGAGCATCCGGTCTCGTTGTTCAGAAAGAGCACCCGTTTCCAGCTTTTCCCGCCGTTGACGCTCCGGTAGATACCCCGGGTCGGGCCCGGTTTCCAGACATTGCCCAGCGCACAGACCAATACGGTCTCGGGATTGGCGGGATCAACCACGATACGACTGATTTGCCCGGCCTGGCGAAGACCCTTGAAGACCCAGGTCGCACCGCCATCCGGAGAGAAGTACACGCCTCCGCCATCGATCATGTCATCGCGCGGGTTGGCTTCGCCCGTTCCCACCCAGACCAGGCTGGGATTGCTCGGCGCGAGTGTAATGGCGCCAACCGAGGCCGTATCCCCGTGGGCAAACACATTTTTCCAGCTATTGCCTCCATTCGTTGTTTTCCAGACGCCGCCAGCAGCCGAACCGACGTAATAGACAAGGGGTTGCCCGGGGATTCCCCGCACGCTTGTTATGCGTCCGCCAGCGATAGCTGGGCCCAGGTTTCTGAGTTTGATGTGGCGCAGGGCTGAGGGGGCGGGTTTGGCTTGGGATGCCTGAGCGCCCGGAAGAACGATGATGGCTGATAAAGCACAAGCCAGAAGCAACATGGAGGATGAAAGCCGGTGGGTTTGAGTCACGACGGAATCTCCCTATTTTGAGGTGGATGTAAGCGGTGGTGTCTGTGGCACATTCGCAAGAGTAGACACCCTGATTTCGAGTCGGATATTCGGCGAAAAGTTCCCCAGGAAGGCCCGGGAGGGAAGCAGTCCCTCCCGGGCCTCGGGTCATAAACTCTCGCTTTTCTTGAGGTGAATCGGATCCCCTTGATAGAGGGTGGGTTCCTTGAGACTCCAGGCCAGGGTATTGTAGGAGGTGATCGCCGGGCGGATCGTTCGATCATAGTGCCTGAGGATCGCCTCAAGATGGACACGTGCCTTCCGCATGATCACGAGCATCCGATGGTTGGGTGTCCGTCCCGCAAGGAAAAAAGCACTCATGGCATACGCGGTCGTAATGCCACGGTGGAATCTTGCGAGGAAGTGGAGAGAATCCTCCGGTGCGTTGCGCTGGATGGCCGGGTTGTAGAGGCTGTTTTCAAAACCTGTGACCTGGCTGAGGAGGATGCGGCCACGGGTGAGAAGAGTGGCCTCACGCGTTTTCTGGGCTCTGGTTCGATGCTGACCCATGAAGTGAGTGAGCGCAACCCGGGCGTTCTGCAGCCGGTTCAACAATGTATTGAAGGCTGAAAGCTCGTTGCGCGCGGAAAGTCCCAGGCGCGCGTCCTCGCGCCAAATACCGAGTGCAACCGGATCTTTCGGGTCTTCCTCGACCCGGGCAGAGGTCATGCCATGGTGGGTTCCATCGCGTGCGATGACTCGGTAGGTACCCGGAACCACCATCGGTCCGAAGGATCGATTGAGAAAGCCGCCGGTCGGCTGGGCTCCGAAATCAAGCGTTCGCGGACCGCGGTACCGCATGTTCCAGACAATCTCGTGGAGACCCGGGGTAGCCGGGCCCTTGAGATGCGCCAGTGCATGGCCGGCGGTGTTTTCAATCGTGAGTTGAACCATTCCGGTGCTTTTCTTGGATCGAAGGCCGGATCCCACGTAGTAGCTGATCACAACCCCCTGGGGCGCATTCGGTACTGCATAGTAGGGTGCGGGCGGGTGTCCGGAGTAGTGCGCACGGATCACCATTCCCGGCTGGGTTGGGAAGAGTGTGAAGGGGGAGTTGGCGACCGTGTGGGTGAAGCCTTCGAGGGGTTTCAGGTTATCGAGCACCCAGAGGCCGCGGCCATGGCTTGCGAGCACGAGGCTGTCCGGGTGGTGGACGAACTTGAGATCCCAGACCGGCATGGTGGGGAGGTTGCCGGTCAGCGGGTGCCAGTTTCTGCCCCGGTCATGGGAGTAGTAGACACCGGTCATGGTACCGGCGATGAGGAATCCCCGGTCGTTCGGGTCTTCGCGGACCACGAGGACCGAGCTGTCAGAGGGCAGGCCATGATCGATGGGGTGCCAGGAGCGGCCGTAGTTCGTGGTGTGATAGACGTAGGGCCGGTTATTGCCGAGCTCGTGGGCGTCGAAACTGAGGTAGGCGGAGCCGGCGTGGAAGGGGGAGATACCGATCTGGTAGACGCGGGCCCAGGCGGGGGCATCCGAGGGGGTGACGCGCTGCCAGTTCTTGCCGCCGTTGCGGGTGACCCAGACGAGTCCGTCGTCAGTACCGACCCAGATGACGTTGGGGTTGGTTCGGGCGAGACTGATGGATTCGATGGTGTCGTAGTTTTCGGCGCCCGAGATGTCATAGTTGACGGGTCCGCCGGTGAGTCCTTCCTTGGCCTTGTCGTTGCGGGTGAGATCGGGGCTGATGACCTGCCAGTGGGTGCCGCCGTCGGTGCTCCGGAAGACGACGTTGGCTCCGATGTAAACCTCGTTCGGATTGTGGTACGACACCGCGATCGGCGCCGTCCAGTTGAAACGGTATTTTTGTTTCGACAGGGGGTGCGTGTTCAAGAGGCCGCCGTAGCTCGGAACGATGAAATGACTCCGGCCCGTGACCCGATCATAGCGCTCAATGAACCCATTCTGGGAGTCGGCATAAATGATCCGTGGATCGCTCGGTGACGGGACGGCGTATTGCCCGTCGCCCCCCGCCACGATGAACCAGTCGTCCCCGGTCACGGCTCCGCGGTTGTATTCACTCGAGGGTCCGCACCAGGCATTGTTGTCCTGGATTCCGCCGCAGATCCAGAAAGGGATGCCGGGAGCAACGTCGACCGAATAAAACTCCTCGATCGGAAGTTCGTTCAGGTAGCGCCAGTTCTTGCCGCCGTTCAGGCTGAGTGCGATTCCACCGTCATTGCCCTGGAGCACGCGGTTTGCGTTCGCGGGATCGATCCAGATGGCGTGATGGTCAACGTGAATCATCGGGTCCGCATAAAACGCCGTACGTCCTCCATCCGTTGATTCCATGAGTTCCATGGAAAGGAAAAAGATCTTGTCCGGATTGTTGGGTGACACCGCGAGTTGGGTGAAATAGAAGGGACGCACGTCGAGATTGTGGTTGTCACTCACCATCTGCCAATGGCTGCCCGCGTCGTTGGATCTCCAGAGCAGGCCTTTTTTGGCCTCGATCAGTGCATAAACGCGACTCGGACGGGAAGGAGCAAACGCGATCGCGATGCGGCCGTATGGTTTGGCGGGCAGATCGCGATGAAGGGGGGTCCAGGTGAGGCCGCCATCCATCGAGCGCCAGATGCCGCTTCCCGGGCCGCCATCCACAAGCTTCCACGGGTAGCGTCTCACCTGCCAGGTGGCTGCCAGCATGACTTGGGGATTGCCGGGCTCGAATGCGACCGAATCACAGCCGGTGTCAGCGTTGCCTGACAGAACCCGGGTCCAGCTCCGACCGCCATTCATGGTTCGGTAGAGTCCGCGCGGACCGCCCGGTTTCCAGACATTGCCCAATGCGCAAACGAAGACTGCTTGGCTGTTATCCGGGTTCACGATGATGCTCGCGATCTGTCCGGCATGGCGGAAGCCCATGAACTTCCACGTCTGTCCCGCATCCGGGGAATAGTAGAGGCCGGCGCCGGTAATCATATCGTTTCGGGGATTGGGCTCTCCCGTCCCGACCCAGACGAGGTTGGGATTGCTCGGGGCGAGAGCAATCGCGCCGATTGAAGAGGTGTCGGCGTGGGTCAGGATCGGATGCCAGGTATTGCCGCCGTCTGTTGTTTTCCAGACTCCGCCACCCGCTGCGCCGACATAGTAGACGAGGGGGTCATGTGGTACCCCAACGACGGTGCTCACGCGACCACCGGCAATCGCCGGGCCAATGTCGCGGAAATGGAGTCCCGCGAGTGCTGAGGGTGCGGCCCGAACCGGAACCTGTGTCAGAATGGATACGCAGGCCGCTAGCGCGAGCAGCGCACAAGAGCGTGCGCTCATCTTGTGAGGTAAAGTTCTGGTATTCATGTATGAATCCGATGTGAGATTGAACGGTCGGCTCGATCGAGAGCTTTATCCTTAAAAAAAGTGGTCTGGATCGATTCCGGCGCTTTCATGATTCTATGACTACAACCATCAAATCGCAAGGTGCTTTCAAGCGATCGTCTTTCATAGTATATTTACATTATATATCAATATGATATAATGATAATATAAACAGTGTGTTATGTATTTCAGCAACCCCTCGCTCCATCACTGAACCATCCTCATAAAGATGCTCGGCTGCGCTGGCGTCGCCCCCGCGTTAAAATTCAAACCGATCCAAACCGATAGACGGAGTCATGGCCCAACTGATTCTTCTGCGACACGGGGAAAGCCTCTGGAACGCAGACCATCGTTTTACGGGATGGCAGGATGTCGATTTGAGCGAGCGGGGTAGGGAGGAGGCCCACCGTGCAGCGAGTCTCCTCAAAGCCGAAGGTATTCAACCCCAACTCGCCTGGACGTCGCTTTTGACGCGGGCGATCCGGACGCTTTTTATCGTTTTGGATGATCTGGCACGGTTATGGATTCCCGTCGAAAAAATCTGGCAGCTCAATGAACGCCACTATGGAGATCTCGAGGGACGGGACAAGCGGGAAGTGAGCCGGGAGTTTGGCGAACATCAGGTTGCCCTGTGGCGGCGCAGTTACCGGATTGCCCCACCCCCCCTCAGTTTCGAGGACTCCCGGCATCCTCGATTTGACCCCCGCTATGGAGATTGGGATCCCAAGCGATTGCCTTCAGGGGAGTCGCTCGAGGAGACCCAAAAGAGGGTCATTCCCTATTGGCGCGCGCGCATTCTGCCTGCTCTTCAGAAAGACCTGTGTGTGCTGGTCGTTGCGCACGGGAATAGCCTCCGGGGGCTGATAAAGGAGCTCGATGGTGTGAGCGACGAGGCCATCAGCCAGTTCAATGTGCCGACCGGGATTCCGATTCTTTATGGCCTTGGACCCGACGGCCGATTGACGGGACACCGCTTCCTGGGTGACGCACGGACGACCCAGGATGCCATCGATCGGGTGGCCCAGGGGACCTGAGGGCCCTCGGTTCGTAACGCATGGATCCCGATTCCTGGGTATGGCTCGAGGCACTGGTAGAGCGTTCGGGCATCGTGGTGGTCATCCCCAACGCCTGGTAGGCCCAAGGAACCAGCATTGCGGGGATCAAGAAGGTGACGTCAGAAGCATGGGGACGTTTGATGGGCAAATCGATCGTGTTTGCCATCAACCGTTAGGCTATCTGCGGAGTTCATCCCAAGGATCGTAGTCAAGGTCGTGTGCCGGCTCCGCGATCTTCGTTCGAGAGCGCGGTAGAGACAGTTCCTTGCTGACACTTGGAAAATCAGGCAGCTCTTTGACCCGCGCCGCAGATTCCACAAGCATCTGCCTATCCGTCGGGTCCAACGTTTCCAAGTCCCCACCTTTGAAATAGACCAGCGCACGCAGGCACTCCGCCGGTTGAAAGGCATTACCGAACATTTGGCGCGCCCAGGCCAAGCCGCTTTCCAAAGGCACACCCGCCCGTAATATCGCTGCGATGTCCTGATAATCTTTGGCTTCCAGCCGCTGGAATATGACTTTCAACTTGGTAGCAAGCAAGTCCGGAAGAGAGGCGGTCTGTAGCACGCCATCGTCGGTGATTTCCGGCTCGCCCACTCTCCCGAAATGGATGGATCCAAAGAACGATATCTTCACGGGACTGTCGGTGAGATTAACGGACGAGGTCTGGACCGTGAATGTGTCCACTTGGTCCTGCAAGACGACGCATTCGTTCAAAAACGGCATTTCCTGTCGTAGCAATGGCTTATCCAAGGGTTTGTCCGTAAAAAAGTCGAAATCTACGGATTGGCGGTGTCCGACCCGGAGAGCGATTGCCGTGCCGCCGTATAGCACTAACCCAAGATCAGCTGTGGGATGTAACTTGGGCCAAAGCTGTTGCTGCGCCACGGGTAGAGCTTCCTTGCGAGGAATGAATGTCTGCATCCGGGAACCTCAAGCGATTTGTCTCTGCGGTTCCACCGGCAACGCGTCTGTAGCCTGCGTCAATCGCAATCGGTAGTGCCAGTAGGCCCACGATTGCGGGCGAAACCACCCGGGTTCGGCAGATCGCAGGACACCGGCCAATCGCTCCTCTCCCAGCAGCCGGACCAAGTTCTGGATATCCTCGAATGTTCCGATATCCATGACTTGCGCAATGAGGCGGTTGGGATAACGCAAGGCCTCCTCCGGTGTCTTCCACCAAACATATCTCGGGGCAACCTGTTTGAGAAAACTCAAGGCTTCATCGTTCATGATATGACCTTTCGCCGTCGTTGCTCCAGCCCCAGCCACACCTCGGTGGCCGCCAAGCATGCGTCCGCATCTTCGAGGGTGCGGTGCAATGATTCGCAGGACGTCCTCACGATGTCTTCGTAAGACTTCAGAAGGACGCAAAGCAGCATCTCGCCGATGACCAAGATAACCATTTAATATTATAAGATATTTTCATCCTTTCCACACCCACCTGTCTCATCCAATATGGTATGAGTCTGAAGGGGATCGAATCGTTCATAGTCATGGGTATGATTTTCCATGGTCCATGGACGATGCGAAGCTGAAAACTCTGGCGCGGGTAGAAGAGTTTTGAAGGAAATGGAGAGTCGCGGATTCAATCACGAAGTGCAACGCGGTTGAATGATTGCATAAAAACCGGTCGGGTCGGATGCGTGTAGTTCATTGGGTTGCTTCGACTGAGCGGTTGATCGGGCGCCATGTTCATGCATTGTGACCCCACTCACGCGCTGATCCAAATTGCACTTCGTGATGGAATCCGCGGCTTCTTCTATCGGGAATCGGGGACTTTGGGAAAATTTGGCCCTATTCTGCCGGGAGGGGATTCCCG
This sequence comes from Pseudomonadota bacterium, assembly GCA_021798795.1. Taxonomy (GTDB): domain Bacteria; phylum Pseudomonadota; class Gammaproteobacteria; order JAKAQQ01; family JAKAQQ01; genus JAJZNM01. Next base: position 35,842 of record JAJZBR010000001.1, on the reverse strand, counting down.
AGCTCGTGTAAGCAGATTTTGATAAGCCTCGATCCGCCGATCGCGTAGAAACGGCCAGGCTTGCCGGGTCCGCTCCATCGCAAGATCATCCACCTCCGCGACCGCGATGCGGTTTTGTGTGTGTTCGGGAGCGATGAGATATTCCCCCATGGGTCCTGACAGAAACCCGTGCCCCCAGAACTGGATCCCGGGCGTTCGCCCGCTGGAATCGGCTTCGAATCCGCATCGGTTGGCTGTCACAACCGGGCATCCGTTCGCGATGGCGTGTGCGCGCTGGACAGTGAGCCAGGCATCGAGTTCCTGCTCGCGGGTCGATTGTGGATCAGCTGGATTCCAGCCAATAGCGGTGGGGTAGAGGAGGAGGTGTGCGCCCGCAAGGGCCATGAGCCGCGCTGCTTCGGGAAACCACTGATCCCAGCAAACGAGAACACCCAACCGTCCGACCGAAGTTTCGATCGGCACAAACCCGAGATCACCCGGCGTGAAATAGTATTTTTCAAAGTATCCCGGATCATCGGGGATATGCATTTTCCGGTAGATGCCGGCCAGGGTGCCGTCTGTTTCGAGAACGACGGCGGTGTTGTGGTAGAGACCAGCCGTCCGTCGCTCGAAAATCGTGGTTACGATCACGAGACCGAATGTTTTTGCCCAGCGGGCGAGGCGCTCGAGGGAGGGTCCCTCCAAAGGTTCGGCCCAGGCAAATGGTTCGCGTGAAGGGTTCTGGCAGAAGTAGGGCAGGAATACGAGTTCGGGCAGTAGCGCGAGCTCGGCACCACGGGTCCGCGCTTCACGCAGTGCCGCTTCCAGCATCGCTAGATGTGTGTCGGCATCCGGCTCCCAGGCGGTCTCGATGACGGCCACGCAGCGCTTCATGAAGGTATCACGGTCGAAGGGAGTTGCAGGGTAGCACAGTGGATGCTACCGGATTGCAGGATGAGCGGGCGGGCGTCGATGGGATACAGCGTGCGGCCCGGAAAGGCTTCCGCCAGTGCCTCGCATGCCCTGGAATCGGACGCCACCCCGTATTGGGGGACCAGAAGAGCGTCATTGATGAGCAGGAAGTTCGCGTAGGTTCCAGGCAGGATCCGGCCGGATGGGTCCAGCAATCGTCCCGGGGAGGGGAGCTCGACCAGATCATAGGGATGCCCGTCGGCCCGCCTGAGGCGGGAGAGGGATGCCCCCATGGCGGCGAGCTGATCTCGGATCGTCTCATCCGGAAATCCTGACCCGCCTTGAAAAACCAGCGTTGTGGGGGAGGCAAACCGGACCAGTGTGTCGATGTGTCCGTCCGTGTCGTCGCCTGGAATCCAGCCACCCTCGATCCAGAGTACGCGATGGATCCCGAGCCCCTGGGCCAGTTCGGATTCGACCAGGGCGCGATCGGGGTGATCCCGATTGGGATGGAGCAGACATTGGCTCGTCGTGAGCAGCGTGCCCTCCCCATCCCCATCGATGCTGCCGCCTTCGAGAATCCAGAAGTGGGATTCCAGTGCCGTGGAGGGGAAGTGGCCGGCCTGCCAGAGTCTTTGGGTGGCCCGGTCATCATCCTCGTGAGGGTATTTCCCACCCCAACCGTTGAAACGGTAATCGAGGAGAGTGGGCCGCTCGCCATCGAAAACGGTGAGCGGGCCGTAATCCCGGGTCCAGATATCATTCGCGGCGAGAGGGATCCACTGAACACGCTCCGGATTCCCTCCCAGGCGGGTGAGGTCTGCGGCAAGTGGCTCCGAGGTGAATCCGCCCAGTGGCACGGTCATGAGTACGGTTTCGTGCCGGCTGATGCATGAGGCGATCGCAAGCAGAGCGGCTTCGGCACGCGCCTGCGATGCGCGGTCGAACCCGCTGGACGGGCGTGGCCAGCACATGAAAACGGCACTCTGCCGCTCCCACTCGGCGGGCCAACGCCGCAACCGGGGCGCAGCCGGAGAGGGCCTCATCCGGGTTCTGTCGCCTCCCTACGATGCTTCGTACCGGATCCCGGTGATCGGGCGTCTATCGGAGCGGCATTCATCCTCCCGGACGCAGAGGGCTTGGGATCCGATTCGGGACGGGCAGATGGAGCGGATGGGTTTCGATCGTATGAATCACACGCCCGCGTTCGAGAACCACGGTGAAATGGGGATAGACCCATTCGCGGTAATGACGGATGCCGATCGGCCCCCGAGTGGAGACGGGGGGGCCCCAAAGACCCCGCACGTTGGCAGCCGTCATTGCGCGCGGAGGGTAAATGAGACTGTGGGCCTGGCTGGGCTGGGCGGTGGTCCAAAGGAACACGCTCATGCCCAAAAATACGAGAACCGTTATGATACGCATGCGCTATGCCTCCCGGAAGATCGCCAACGGCGATCCCGTAATCCTGCTTTCATCATAAATCAGTTTAGAGGAAAGACAAGCCTTTGGACCCGGATTCCGATTGATGTATCGTCCCTTTTCGCTCTTCGTGTCCCTGCGCTATCTGCGGGTCCAGCGGCGTAACCGGTTCATTTCAGTCATCTCCCTGATTTCGATCCTTGGGATTGCGATCGGAGTTGCCGCCCTGATCACGGTGCTTTCGGTGATGAATGGCTTCGATCACGAGCTCCGCAAGCGGATCGTCGGCATGACCGCTGAAGTCACGGTTACAGGCTTCGGCGGGAGCCTCAGCGATTGGAGGCGGGTGGCCCACCAAGCCCACCGGATTCCCGGTGTAACCGGCATGGCGCCAGTCGTCACGGGGCAGGCGATGCTCGCATCAGATGGCAACCTGAGCGGTGCGCGCATCGTGGGAATCGAACCCGGGCCCGAAGCGCGCGTGCTCGACCTCACGAAGAAACTCATTGCGGGCCGTCTCGTATCCCTCATGGGCCCCCACTGGGATATCGTGCTTGGGCGGGATCTCGCCTACACGCTCGGCGTCACGGTTGGCAATCATGTCGTGCTCATGGTTCCAGAAGGGTTGGTCACTCCCGCGGGTCTCGTGCCGCGTGTCAGGCGGTTCCGGGTGAGCGGGATTTTTGACGCTGGTGACTATGCGTTCGATAACGGACTCGCCTTTATCGGACTCAAAAAGGCCCAGCGCCTCTTTGGTCTCGGAACGCATGTGAGCGCGCTCGAGCTCCATCTGGATCATATGCTTCTGGCACCCAGCGTGGCGCGCACGCTTGTCAATCGCCTGCATGGCAACGATTACGTGAGCGATTGGATCAGTCAGAATCGGAGCCTGTTCCAGGCCATCGCGACCGAGAAACGGGTGATGTTCCTCATCCTCCTCCTCATCGTGGCCGTCGCCGCGTTCAACATCATCTCGACCCTGGTCATGGTGGTCAACGAAAAGGCGGCCGATATTGCCATCCTCCGGACCCTGGGCGCATCGCCCGGAACCATCGTCAGGATCTTCATCCTGCAGGGTGCGCTGATTGGTCTCCTCGGAACCGCTGTCGGACTGGGGCTCGGGATCCTGCTCGCGCAAAACGTCCAGCCGGTGATGCAGTTCATCCGCGAGATCTTTCATGTCAATCTCTTCCCGACCAAGGTTTATTTCATCAACCGGCTGCCTTCGAGGCTCGAAGGGCGGCAGATCCTCGAAATCACGCTGATTGCCTTCGGGCTCACGGTCCTCTCGACACTCTACCCGGCCTGGCGTGCTTCACGCGTGCGGCCGATCGAGGCCTTGCGCCATGAGTGAGTGGGTCCTCGAAGCGCATGCACTTTGGAAAAGCTACCGCGAAGCCAACTCGACGCTCACGGTACTCAGGGATATTTCCCTTCAGGTTGGATCGGGTGAACGGATCGCGATTGTCGGCGCCTCAGGGTCAGGGAAAAGCACGCTGCTTCATCTCCTGGGTGGCCTGGATCGCCCGGATCGCGGAACCGTCTCGATACGCGGACGTGATACGGTCCGGATGAACGAACGCGAACGGAGCCTTCTGCGCAACGAGACCATGGGGTTTGTTTATCAGCTGCATCATCTTCTGCAGGAGTTTTCGGCTATCGAGAATGTTGCCATTCCGCTCCTTTTGAGGCGTGCGGACCCGGTTGAAAAGGTGCACCGGGCAGCTCGTGAGATGCTCCGGGAGGTTGGGCTCGAAGATCGGCTGGAGCATCGCCCGTCCGAGCTTTCGGGCGGCGAACGCCAGAGGGTGGCCATCGCCCGCGCACTGGTCACGAACCCATCCCTGCTTCTCGCAGACGAGCCGACCGGAAATCTTGACCCCCGTACGGGAGAGGGGATCTACGATCTTCTGCTCAACCTGAATGCCAGCCATGGCACGGCCCTGATCGTCGTGACTCACGAGGAAACTCTGGCAGCCCGGATGCACCGATGCTACGGACTCCGGGAAGGGACACTGGTTCTTGTCAGATGAGGGATCCGGGGAGGCGAGGCCGGGAGTCGGCGAGCCCTTTCGCTGGCCCCCCACGTGCTCACATGGATGCACCTATCGTGCTATCGTTTCGAACAGGTGACATCGAGATGCTTGGTGTGAAAAGCAGGAGACAGCTCCCCCCTTGGCACGCAGGGCAGGGAGTTTCCACATGTTAGCGGTCATCGAATCCGGTGGCTGGATCATGCTTCCGTTGATCTTCTGCTCCATCGTGGCTGCCGCGATCACGCTGGAACGGTTATGGAGCCTCAAGCGGAACCGGGTGATTCCCCAGCACCTGCTCGCGCAGATCTGGCTCTGGATCAAAAACGACGAACTCACCGAAGAGCGGCTGGATACCGTTCGGGAAGGTTCGCCACTCGGCCGGATCCTCGTGGTCGCCCTGGTGCATTGGGGAGAGGATCTTGCGGAAATCAAGGAACGGATGGAAGACGCCGGTCGGGAGGCGACCCATGAGCTGTACCGGTACCTCAACACGCTTGGCACGATAGCCGGCATCTCCCCGCTGCTCGGGCTTCTCGGAACCGTGATCGGGATCATGCGTGCCTTTGCCTCGATCGAATCCCACGGAGCCGGTGATCCGCGACTGCTTGCGGGCGGAGTCGCGCAGGCGCTCATCACGACCGCTGCGGGCCTCACCGTCGCGATCCCCTCGCTCGTCGCCTACCGGCTGCTTCGCGGGCGAGCCGACGGGCTTGTCCTGGCCATGGAACAATCCGCTTTGCGTTTCGTGGATTCGCTGAGAGGTCGCATGCGCAAACCGGGTGCGGGTGAGGCATGAAATTCCGGCGTGCGGAACCGGAAATGCCCGAACTCAATGTCGTCTCCTTCATCGACGTACTCCTCATGCTCCTGGTCTTTTTCATGCTGTCCACGACGTTCATCCAAAGTGCCCATCTCAGGGTCGATCTGCCCAAAGCGTCTGCCCGGGCAACGGTCATGCGATCCGGTCTTGTGATCACCATCGACCGGCAGGGACGTTATTACGTCGATCAGGAGGCGCTCACACGAACCAGTCCAGAGGCTCTGGCGCGCGCACTTCGGCGGTTTGCCGCGCGACGCCGGGATCTCGTCGTGACCATCCGCGCCGACGCCCGTGTACCTTACCAGGCGGTGGTGACGGCACTTGGCGTGACGGGCCAGCTTGGGTTCCACAAAGTCAATCTTGTGACGATCCAGACGACGCGCGCTCCGCCGAAATGACGATCGCATTTTTCAACATGGACCGGAACGCACGGTCGACCTATTTCCGCCTGCTGCGTTATATCCGTCCGTACTGGGGTATGTTCGCCGCCTCGGCAGTCGCCATGCTGGTCTATGCGTTGAGTCAGCCGGCATTCGCCGCGCTCATCAGACCCTTGTTGAACGGCAGCTTTGCCCATGAGCCGGTTCCCTATCTCGACTGGATCCCGCTCATTATCGTGGGCATCTTTCTGATCCGGGGGTTGGCTGGGTTCTGGGCGACCTACGGCATGGCCTGGGTGGGCCGGCGCGTCATTCAAAAAATCCGTTCCGAACTGTTCGCCCGCCTGGCCCAGTGGCCTGCCGAACGATACGACCAGCTGCCGGGCGGCACGCTGGTTTCGATGCTGACCTACAACATTGAGCAAGTCGCTGAAGGCATCACCTATGCACTCACCGTTCTGATCCGAGACAGCCTCACCGTCTTGGGATTGATTGGCTGGATGCTCTATCTGGCCCCCGGTCTTTGCCTTTTTCTGGTCGTGGTGGCGCCTTTGATCCTGCTTCTGGTTCGCACCTTAAGCCGCCGATTCCGCCGGGTCAGCAGCCGCATTCAGGAGACGATGGGTGAAGTCACTCGGATCGCGGAAGAGGCCGTCTCCGGGCAGGCGGTCATCAAAAGCTATAACGGTGCAGACTGGATTCGGGGGCGCTTCGAAGCGGTCAACACCCACAACCGCGACTGGAATCTCAAGCTGGCCCTCAACCTGGCCGCTTCCGGTCCGCTGATCCAGTTTGTGGCCGGGTTCGGCATCGCCCTCGTAGTCTATGCCGCGCTCCTTGCGCCGGTGCTTCATATCGTCTCGGTCGGGACTTTCATCTCGTTTCTGAGCGCATTGCTCTTGCTACTCGCTCCGCTCAAACATCTCACCAATGTGAATGTGCCGATCCAGAGGGGTGTGGCGGGTGTCATGCCCGTATTCGAGATTCTGGATTCGCCGGTTGAGGATCTCTCATCCGGGGTGCCCCTTCCACAGGCAAAAGGTGCGCTGGCGATGGAGAACGTGTCGTTTGGGTATGGTCCCAGCCAGCCGCCGGTACTCGAGAGCATCAACTTCGAGATTCACCCGGGGGAGACGATCGCGGTCGTCGGTCGTTCGGGCAGCGGGAAGACGACGCTCACCGAACTGCTGGTTCGCCTGTATGAACCGGTTTCGGGAGTCATCCGCCTCGACGGTCGTGACAGCCGGGAGTGGCGATTGAGCGACCTCCGCCGTCAGATCACGCTCGTGAGCCAGGATGGCATCCTGTTTTACGGATCGCTCGCCGACAACATGTGCTACGGCTGCGAGGGACCCGTGAGCCCGTCTGAGCTCGAGGAGGCGGCAGCGGAAGCATCGCTACTGGATGAAATACGGAAAATGCCGGAAGGGTTCCATACACCGGTCGGCGAACGGGGATTGCTCCTCTCGGGCGGTCAGCGGCAACGGGTGATGATCGCGCGTGCGCTCCTGCGCCGAGCCCCCATCCTGATTCTTGACGAAGCCACTTCGGCGCTCGATGCGGTGGCGGAACGGAAGGTTCAGGCGGCCATCCGGAAGGTATCCCAGGGGCGAACCACCCTTGTGATTGCGCACCGGCTTTCAACTATCGAACGAGCGAACCGGATACTGGTGCTCGATGCCGGCCGGATTGTGGACGAGGGAACGCATGGCGAACTGATTGCGCGATCGGGCCTTTATGCCCTACTGCATCAGAGTCAGGCTGAAAACCGGCGAGATTCGGGAGAACTCGTTCTTTGAAGATGCGGCGATTCCTCGAGCGAGTGTGGCTTGAACGCGCGTACGCGCCGCGCCTGGATCCCATCCTCTATCCCTTTGTGCCTTGCGTTGGGTTGTATCTTTTCATGTCGGGTCTGAGGCAAGTCCTGAGCGGAGCGGGAATCCTCGCCTTGTACCGGCCACCGGTGCCGACACTCGTGATCGGGAACATCACAGTCGGTGGTACGGGCAAGACCCCGCTCGTCATCTGGATCGTGCGCGCCCTTGTCGCTCGCGGCGTGAGGGTGGGGGTCGTGAGCCGTGGCTATGGCGGCCGCAGGAAAGGCCCGGTTGAGGTGCCGGTGGAAGGCCCGGCTCAGGATTACGGCGACGAACCCGTCATGATCGCCCGGCGCACCGGCGTCCCGGTCGTAATTGCACGCCAGCGTCCCTTGGCCGCACAATGGCTGTGCCGCAACCGTCCGATCGACTTCATTGTTTCCGATGACGGTTTGCAGCATCCGCGATTGGTCCGCGACGTGGAATGGGTTGTGGTCGACGGCGAGCGGGGATGGGGTAACGGCTGGCCCTTGCCGGCTGGACCGCTACGGGATTCGGTGCGCCAACTCGGACGGGTGGATGCTGTCTTTGTGAAGCAGCCCGTACGATGGGAGATCCCGGGTATCCGTTTCCGATTGGTCCCGCAGGATGCCTTGCGTCTTGACGGTCTTCGGCATAAGCCGATCCGGGCTTTCGCCGGACAGCACGTGCATGCCCTGGCCGGGATCAGCCGTCCGGAATCCTTTTTCGATTTCCTGACCCAAGAGGGACTTTTGGTCGAGCGCCATCCGCTCGGTGATCACGAGCCGCTGCCTTGGGCGCAGATCCAAAGGTGGGCGAATGAATCACCGGTTTTGATGACGGAGAAAGATGCCGTAAAATATCCTCCGAAAGCCGGAGCGGAACAGGTCTGGTATGTCCCGGTCGATGCGGTGCCGCAAGACGCGGAGGAGGATCATTTGGTGGATACGTTGATCCGTCTGGTACAGGAAGGATAGAGGCTCATGATCGATTCGGCTCTTCTCGATATGATTGTCTGTCCGAACTGTCTCGGGAAACTCGAATACCAGGAGACACCCGGCGGCTTTGTCTGTCTTCAGGATCGGCTTTTCTTCCCGATTCGCGAGGGAATTCCGGTTTTGCTCGTCGACGAAGCGCGTCCGCTCGAATCCGGCTGACCCAAGACAGGAGGACGGCATTGCGCGATCGGGAAATGCCGACAGATTTTTCAGGCGGATGGGCCGATGGGATATAAGGTCGTCATTCCCGCCCGTTGGGGCTCGACCCGCCTGCCCGGCAAGGTGCTCCATCCCATCCGGGGCCGACCGATGCTCGCTTACGTGATTGACGTTGCGCGTATCAGCGGCGCTGATACGGTGGTTGTGGCAAGCGAATCCGAGAAGGTGCTCGAGCTCGCCGTCCAGGCAGGCGGAGTGGGGTGTCTCACCTCCGCTGATCACGCGAGCGGGACGGATCGGATCGGGGAGGTGGTGGAACAGTTGCACTGGGGAGATGACGAGGTGGTTGTGAATCTGCAGGGGGACGAACCGCTCATGCCCCCCGCCCTTGTCAGACAGTGTGCCACCCTGCTCGAGCAACGCACGGCGTTCACCATGGCAACCCTCGGGGTGCCTCTCCATACGCGCGAGGATTTCGAGAATCCGAATGTCGTCAAGGTGGTCGTGGATTGCCGGGGCCGGGCACTGTACTTCAGTCGCGCTCCGATTCCATGGCCAAGGGATGCAGAGACGGCGGAGGCGGGCGGCTGGAGCCGGATTCGCGGAGCTCTGCGCCACATCGGACTTTATGCCTACCGGGTGTCCGCGATCAAGCGCCTGGCCATGGAACCGCCCTGTGAACTTGAGGAAATCGAGCGACTCGAGCAGCTTCGGGCGCTCTGGATCGGGATCGACATTGCAGTCGAAGTCGGACGCGGTCTGCCGGGCCCATCCGTGGATACCTATGCTGATGTGGGAAAAGTGGAAGACTGGATGGTTGCTGCGGGGATGACCCGGGCGGGTTCGAGCCAGGTGTCCCTAGGTTCCCACTCCCCGGCGTGAGGGACAGGCAACCGGACTGCGGGATGCCGTGCGAAAGGGGTGGAGTCGGCTCAGAGCCGCGCGTCGACACATTGACGAGGCAGGACGGATTTCACGTCGAAGATCACGTGCGGGGTTTTGAGCAGCCGGTTGAGCGCGAATGCGTCCTGATCCCGGAATTCACGGTGCGCCACCGCGAGGATCAGGGCGTCATAGCTCGCCGGTTGTGGTGTGACCGTCCGAAGGCCGTAGTGTTCCGCCATCTCGTCCGCATGGGCCCAGGGATCCGTGATGTCGACTTCGAGTCCGTAACTCACGAGTTCGGCGACGAGATCGGCCACACGCGTGTTGCGGATGTCCGCGCAGTTTTCCTTGAAGGTAAACCCCTGGATGAGCACGCGGGCACCCGGAATCCCGATCTGCTTTCGGATCATGAGCTTGACAATCCGCTGGGCGATGGATCGTCCCATGAGATCATTGATCCTGCGGCCCGCGAGAATCACTTCCGGCTCGTACCCCACCTGCTGTGCCTTGTAGGTTAGGTAATAGGGATCGACGCCGATGCAGTGTCCGCCCACAAGTCCCGGTTTGAATGGCAGAAAGTTCCATTTCGTGCCTGCGGCCTTCAGCACGGAGTCGGTATCGAGGCCGAGACGATCGAAGATGAGTGCGAGCTCGTTCATGAACGCGATATTGAGATCCCGCTGGCTGTTTTCGATCGCTTTGGCGGCCTCGGCGACCCGTATGCTCTCGGCCCGGTAGGTGCCGGCCCGAATGATCAGGCGGTAGAGGGCGTCCACAAACTCGTGTGCCTCTGGAGAGGAGGCCGAGGTGATTTTGACGATATCGGTGAGCGGATGGTCACTGTCACCCGGGTTGACCCGCTCCGGGCTGTAGCCCACATGGAAATCCCGGTTGAGACGCAGCCCGGAGACCTCCTCAAGGATCGGGATCGCAATCTCTTCCGTTGCCCCGGGGTAGACCGTCGACTCGAAGATGACGCAGTTGCCGGATGCGAGCCGTTTCCCGATCAGTCGACAGGCTGCTTTCAGGGCCTCGAGATCCGGGCGCTTGATCTCGTCGATCGGGGTGGGGACGGCGACGATGAATACATCTTTTCCGGCGAGCGCATCCGGATCGGTACTGAAGCGGAGGGATCCTGCGGAGTTCAGGGATGAGGGTTCGACTTCGCGGCGTCGATCAACACCCGTTTCGAGTTCGTGGACGCGCTTGGGGCTGAGGTCGAACCCGAGCACGTTGAAGTGCCGGCTGAAGGCTACCGCCAGCGGAAGACCGACATAACCCAGTCCGATAACCGCAAGATCAAGTTGCTTCAGGGAAGGGAGAGGGCTCGGTCGGGTCATGGTGCGTGCTTCCGGAACTTAAAGGTATGGGCTGATCCGAGACAGGGCAGGCAGGATGCCATTCAGGTGCAGGGCATAAAAACCATGTGGTCCCGGGGAGCCGTATCCCGCGAGAAGTCTTAAAAGGGAGACCTTCGCACGAGGGGTGGGTTTGAAGCGGGCATCAAGACGCCAGGAGCGACCCGGGCCGAGCAGGATGCGGCCCTTGATGCGGAGTGAGCCGCCGGGCCCGGTTTGGAACGCGATGACACTGGCCCCCCGTCCGGCGGAGTGGGCGGTCAACCGCAAATCGGCAAGCGTCATCGGAACTCCGGAGTGGATCGTGATCTTCGAGGCTTGGGCGGTCCCTTGGATCACTTCGAATGCGGGTCCATCCACAACCAGTCGTTTGAGGTGGAGATGCAGGGTGCCGCTCGGGGTGAACTGCCCGATGGCCATATCCCGTGTCAGCTGATCCAGTGGGAGCGTCGCGTGCGCCTGGCTGAGACTCAGGTGATGGGATCCCAAGATGCTTACGATTCCTGATCCGGTTCCGATCGGACTTTGGATGCGGATCGTGAGGGCGAGTCGGCCGATCAGGAGATCCCACCCTTGGAGTGTCCAGGCAAGCCGGTTCAGGTGCAGACTTCTGTACGACACCGCATCCAGACGACCCGCCCAGATGGTGCCGTGGATGGCCTGAACCGTGATGGGTGCGGGGTTCGGAAACACGAATGACCAGGCCAGTGCTGCGGGAAAGTTGGCCAGCAGCATGACGAGATAGCTCGCGAGTCCGACTGTGGCGAGTATGGTCGCCCGTCTAGCTTGTTTGCGCATGGCTACGAAGCCCAAGATCGATGTTCACGGTTGCGGGTTTGTGTGCGCTGCGGTGTACGACCAGGCGGCGGATCGACAGGTGATGGTCCGCGATGAATGGCAAGAGTATCGACAAGACGGGTGCGTAAGGTGCGCCATCGATCTTGAGTGTCCAGGCACCCGGATGGGTCTCGCGGAGATGGATCCGCCCCCTCGGGGCAGGAAGGGTGTGGGCAAGTGTGCGGAGTGCTCGATCAATCATTTGTGGGGATGCGCTCTGATGGGATGGTGCGCGATGTGCCATGAGGATGGGGGTTTCCCGCTTGATCCAGAGGTCAAGCTTCCGCTCATGGCGGATCTCGGCGGATGCACGCCGGATGTCGTTGACTGCCGGTGCCACGATGAGTGTGTAGGTGAGAAACAGGATCAGGGCCCCACTCCCCGCGAGGAGCCATCGCTGTTCCCGGGCGGGCAATCGCTTGTAGGAAGCTCTAAGGGATCCGATCGCGCTCATGAAGGAGGAGGGTTGAAAGCGTAGTGGATGAATGCCCGTACGTGGCCTGGTTTGATCTGCCAGTGGATCTCAAGGGGATTGAGGTGGGTCGTCCGGGAGAGTTCATGAACGTAGGATTCAGCCAAGGGTCGGGATGGGGCATCGAAGTCGAGCTCGAGGCCGGATGGACCATAGTGCAGGGCATGGATCCGGATCGGTGCCGGACGCTCGTCCGAGGCGTGCGCGAGAAACTCGAGGAACGTCGTCGTTCGCCGGGATTCGCCCCCGCTCTGCCGGAGCGCCTGTTCGATCTGTGCTCGCGGGGAAACATAGGGTTGACCCGGGAGAGCAGCGTGAAACGCCTGATGTACGCGTGTGCGCCAGGAGCTTGCCTGGCTTTCGATGTTGATCACACGGATGAGGAGATAGAGCGCGAGCAGGCCGACCCAGGCCGCTGCGAGATAAACACTTGGTTTCCAGCGCGACCACGTTTCCTGGCGATGATGTCCCGGCGACCAGGATCCCTGCAGGAGATTGATGCCGACCAGGGGGCCCCGCGAGGCCTCTTCGCAGGCGGATGTTCCTCCCTGTGTCCAGGCCAGTGTTTCACGTCCGGGCCCAGCCTGTATCGTTTGCCAGAATGGATCATCGGCTGTGCCGTAAAACACGATCTCACGAGGATGACGCTCGGCGGGGACCGATGCCCAGAGCCGGTTGAAAACGGCTTCAGCGAGTGTGTCTTCGAGACAACAGCCCTGCTCTTGCGCCCATCGGAGGATGATCCGGTCTTTTTCCCGGGCCAGGCTCCAGGTCTGTTTTGTCCAGGGGACAAGAAAGAGATCGGGCCAAAGCGCATCGGGCCGGATTCCCGCAGCATCGAAGTGCGCCATCCACTTTCCCATCTGATCCCGGTTGACGACGGCGACCGGGAGATGACCAGTCGCATCAGATTCGCCATGCGCGAAATGCAGGTCTTCGACGTCGCTTGCGAGCATCTCCTCCAGGGCAAACGGAATCGCCTCTTCCCACCGCCGTCGCGAGCGAGCCGGCAGGCGCACTTCGGTGAAGGTGATCAGGTTGCTTGAGACGATCACCCGGACCTGTCTTGCGTGCAGGTGCGGAGCGAGCGCGTCGAGACGCGCATGTCCGATGCCGCCGCGCCTGTGACCCTGCGCGTCGAGTATCCACCAATCGACGTTTTCGGGATCCGGATTCAGGCGAATGAAAATCTGTTCCGCCATGGGAAAAACTATGGGCAAGATCCTGTTCGGAGGTGGTGGGATGGTCCGTTGGTGACCGAATGAGTCTCTGGAACGTCCGATGCTTCGCACTGCCGGAGTCGATCATAACCGATCTCGCACCGATTCCGCATAGAGGAGGTACCCGTGCGATCTCTGCGTGCCGCCGCATTCATTGCGTGCTGCCGAAGCTTTGGTCAAAGACGCGGGTCTGACCGGTCGGGGCGCGGAAGAGGATGCCCCGGAGCGTGAATCGGCTCCCGGCGAAGCGTATGGCCAGAAGCAGCCTGAAAAAGCTGCTGTCCACGCCAACCGGGATGGCAACCGGTTGTCCCAGCATGTTTTCAAACATTGCCGTGGTCTGGAATCCGCCCGCCTGCTGCTGTTTAACGATGTTCGCGAGATTGCTGGGGTTCGGGCTTGGGCTCAGGGATTCTAGGATCGGCAGGGGTGCCGTGTTGACATTGAGCGCGGTTGGAATGGGCAAACTCACCACCCAAGGCCTCAGTACTTCGTATTGGCTGCGGTCCAGACCGGCCACGAGTCTCAGCTCCGTTGCGCTCGCCATGGGTGCACGGGCTGCACGATAAGGCGGCGTGAAGGAGGCGTAGATGCCATTTGAGCTTGCGGCCGAACTGGACTGGGTCGAAGAGACCCAGTTGGCGACTGCCTGAGCCACCTCGGGGTTGATTTGAAACTCGGCCAGAAGGCGTTCGAACACCGCAAGTTCGTTCACATCCACACCGCCGGTCTGGGCAGCCAGGTTGTTGACATTGAAATAACCCTGGAGATCGACGAGGCGTCCGACCATCTCCCCGTGCGGAATGGGCAATGGGGGAAGCGTTTCAGCCCAGCTCTGTGTGAGATTAACCGTGGGCTGGGTGCCAAGGTCCTCATGGATCAGGCTCGCGATCCAGGATTCGGCTCCGATCGCATATTCGTAGTCCTGTTCGAAACGCAAAACATTCTGGGTGCGGTGCAAGGCGAGATTGCGGTCCCAGATCATGCGTCCAGCGATTGCCGTGGCGATCGCGATGATCACGAGAGCGATCAGGATGGCGACGCCGCGTTCGCGAATCACGGTCATGGGAGTTCGAAGATCCGCTCGATCGTGCCCCAAGTCCGGGTTTTCAGAATGATCTTGATGCCGATCGGCCTCCGGTCCAGTTCGGATGTGGGGGAGGCGTTCAGGGCGGGCCAGTGACGGTGCCAGTTGCCCTGTGGGCCGAGAAACCGGATTCTCAAGGAACGCACGTGATGGAGAAGGGTTTCCTGTTCTGGCGTGACCGGCGTGATCCGGTCGAGTACGGGCCATACATAGCGGATGAGGTTGTGGTGATGGAGTCCATATCCCACCCGTTCGAGATCCGAGCGGTGTTCCTCGGCCGGGTTGAGATCGCCATCACGGGTCAATACGAGCAACGGGCCCACCATCCCGCGTCCGCCATGCAGGGCGGGTTTCAGGACCCCTGTGCTGGCGCGGATCGGGCGCGGCGATGCCTGGGCAAAATCCTGGCTCATGAGCAGCATGGCCATCTGGAGCGATTGGAGGGCCGAGCCCGCACGGCGGGTGACCGCACGTTCATGGAGGATGGTGCTGAGAGACCCGTAAGCCATGATCGCGAGCAAGGCCAGGATGGCGGTTGCCACGAGGATTTCGATCAGGGTAAAACCCGGTAGATGACGCTTCATGGCCCCATTCCCGGGCCTGGCGGGCCCAGGGAACCTGGCGGGCCAAGGGGACCACCTGGGTTCGGCAGAACGCCGGGTGGAGGAGGGGCCGATATGCTGGGGCTCGGGCGATCCAGGAGACTGCGTCCGAGGAAGCCGGTCAGTGAGACCAGCGCCCGGCTCGCATGGGGTTTGAGCCCGACTGCGACGATGGCCTTGAGCAGGCCCGGGGCGGCAGTATGGGTCACATCAAGCGTCCAGTACCAGCGGATGCCGGCCATGCGCGCATGACCTTCGGTTTTCCCAAGGCTGGGCCAGCTCGGTGCGAGGCGCAGGGTTTCGATTTCATTGGCCGCGACATAGCTCGCAAAGGTCCGATCCCGGAGGCCACTTGCAACCCGGGTGTTTTCGATCGATGTGCCGAGCAGGGCAAGCAATCCGATGCCGACGATGGCGAGTGCGATCAGGACTTCAAGCAGGGTAAAGGCGCGAACGTTTTGTCGCGCCGGTCGCGGAGGGATCATGAGCGGGCGGGCCGGGGCGTCACCAGTGAAATGCGGCCGGTTGGATTTCCCCGGATCCGGAACGGGTGACGGTGGCCGTTTTCGTAGACGTCAATTTCAAATCCCGACAGTTCGCCATTTGACAGGATAAGGATCTGGGGCAGGGAT
This sequence comes from Pseudomonadota bacterium, assembly GCA_021798795.1. Classification (GTDB taxonomy): domain Bacteria; phylum Pseudomonadota; class Gammaproteobacteria; order JAKAQQ01; family JAKAQQ01; genus JAJZNM01. The sequence continues at coordinate 20,208 of JAJZBR010000001.1, read as the reverse complement.
CCGCGGGCCGGGGTATGAGCGGCTGATCGATGGTGCTTCGATTTCGGCGGTGGAGGTGGAGCATGCAGGACAATCGGTGTACCCCGGAGCAGGAGAGTGAGATGCACGCCCCCGGGTAGATGCCGGGTCCGATAGATCGAACTCGAGCCGAACGATTTCCATCTGCCATGGTCGTCACGTACGAATGTATAGTGGTGGCGCGCGATCCGGAGACCCAGCTGTTCTCCTTGCGTGATGGCCTGCTGGGACGCGAGTTCAATCAGGCCGGCCAGATGGCGGGCGGTCTGTTCGCGCCGGGGTGCACGACCGATCGCGCTGAGCGACAGGACGGCAATGCCCGTCAGGATGCCCACGATCAAAAGCACGACCAGAATCTCGACCAGCGTGAACCCCCGCCCGGTCACGGTAGCCGATCCATTCATTGGGCGCGGCTGAGTTTCCAGTTGCCGATCACGTGCTTTTTTCCCGATGACGAGGGTGGTCCATCGGTCCATACGTCAAAGGTACCGTGGATTCCCGGATAAAGGTACTTGTACGGATGTCCCCAGGGGTCGATTGGTACCTGGTTGAGGTAATGATGCCAGTGCGGCGGGGCGGGCGATTGCGTCGGTTTGACCACGAGCGCACGGAGTCCTTGTGCGGTGGTTGGATACACGTAGTTGTCGAGCTTGTACATCTCGAGGGCGGCCACGATCGAACGGATGTCGGCCTGCGCCTTGGTGATCCGCGCCTCGGCCGGTTTGTTGATGACGTTCGGAACGATGATCGAGGCCAGGATGGCGAGGATGACCACCACCACCATGACCTCGATGAGGGTAAACCCCCGACTGAGCGACTGGCGATCAAGGCTTGGCATCGGATACACTACGATCCTTTGAACGGACGATGGGCAATCTGGGGTCCGGGCTTGCGCCCACTGACCGGATCCCATGATAGCACCAGTCGGAGTATCGGTCAGCATGCATCGTCTCAAGAGGAATGATCGCTGGATAAACCGGCTCAATGGAGCCTGGAAGGCGCACTGGCCGGTTATTCTGATCGTTGTTCTCTGTCTCGCTCTTGAGCTCGGGGGCAACCCGGTGAGAGAGGCGCTGGCCTTTTATCGTCCGGCTGTCCAATCCGGGCAGTGGTGGCGGCTCATTACCGCCAATTTCGTCCACTCAGGCTGGCCGCATGTCCTGCTCGACCTTTCCGGGCTCGTGCTTTTATGGCTGCTCTTCGGCCGAACGCTCGGGGTACTCCGGTTCTGGATCGCCACTGTGGTCGGTTGTGTGGCCGTCGGACTCGGGGTTTTATACCTCTCGCCGGCGGTTGAGTGGTACGTGGGCATTTCAGGTGTTCTGCATACCTACTGGGCGAGTGGTGCGCTCCTTGCGGTCGCGCGCAGAGAATGGGGCGGTCGCTGGCTGCTCGGGTTTCTGGTCGCGAAGCTCGTATATGAGCGGATATGGGGACCGCTCCCCACCTCGACCTGGTCGATCGGCGGCCCCATCCTCACCATCGCCCATCTCTACGGAGCGATTGCCGGGGCATTGCTCGGGTTTCTCTGGATTGCGCTCGACAGGCGGCGCGAGCTGCGACGGACAAACTTGTCAGGTGGGCACCGAGCGTGATGACGGGCGAGGCGGGTTTGCCATGAAGCGTGGGATGGTTTTCCCTGGCCAGGGTTCCCAGAGCATCGGGATGCTCGCGGATTTCGTGGATCATCCGGCGGTGAGCCGGGTATTCGGGTTGATTTCCGCGCGCTGTGGCCGGGATCTGCGCGAACTGGCCCTGACCGGTCCCACCGAGGTGCTCGGTGAGACCACTGTCACGCAACCCTTGATGCTCGCTGCCGATGTCTCATTTTTTGAAATCTATCGTGATGCGGGCGGTCAGCTGCCTGAGGTCGTTGCCGGCCACAGCCTGGGGGAATATCCGGCGCTCTACGCTGCGGGTGTTCTCGATCTCCCCGATCTCGCCGATCTGGTTGTGGCGCGTGCCCGGCTCATGCAGGAGGGGGCACCGGAAGGTGGCGGTGCCATGGCCGCGGTCATGGGCCTTCCTGAAGATATCCTCCTCGCGCTCTGCCGGGACATTCCATCCGGAACCGTCGAAGCTGTGAATTTCAACTGTCCGGGACAGGTCGTGGTGGCGGGAACGCGGGCGGCGGTCGGTGCGCTGATCGAGCAGGTCCGGGCGGCTGGCGCCAAGCGCGCCATCCTCCTCCCGGTGAGTGTTCCGGCGCACAGTTCACTCATGCGCGATGCGGCGCGAGGGTTCGCACAGGTTCTGGCCGGTGTGCGCTTCCGCCCGCCCCGGATCCCCCTGATCCACAATGCGGATCTTTCAACCCACTTGGATCCGGATGGTATCCGGCAGGTGCTCGCCGCACAACTGTACCAGCCCGTGCGCTGGACGGATACGATCCACCTGTTCCGCGACCGGTATGGAATCCAGGAGATCATCGAATGTGGGCCCAATCGGGTGCTGACCGCGCTCGGCCGCCGCTGCGCGCCGGATCTCGAGCATGTGGCACTTGAAAATGCCAGTGTTCTGAAACAATATGCCCACTAAGACGGAGGGCTCGAGCATGAGAAACCAAGCGGGGTTTGCACTGGTCACCGGTGCCAGCAGGGGAATCGGTCAGGCGATCCTTGCGCGCCTGTCGGATGATGGCTTTTCGGTTGTAGGGACTGCCACGACCGAAAAGGGGGTCGATACCATTGAGCACTGGCTTGCCGAACGGGGCCGCCAAGGATCCGGCTGGCTCCTCGACTTCAAGGATCTCCCGGTCGAAAAACTCGGAGAGGCGGTCCAAAGTTTCGAACAGCATTTCGGGCCAGTTTCGGTTCTCGTGAACAATGCGGGGATCACACGGGATGATCTTCTACTAAGGATGAGTGAAGCGCTCTGGGATGAGGTCATTGAGGTTGATTTGACGGCGGTTTTTCGCCTGACCAAGGCCTGCCTCCGGGGCATGCTGCGCGCGCGGGGTGGGGCCATCATCAATATCGCCTCGGTCGTTGCACTGAGCGGGAATCCCGGGCAGGCCAACTACGCTGCTGCAAAGGGCGGAATCTTGGGGTTCACCCGCTCGCTGGCTCAGGAAGTGGGATCGCGGGGGGTCCGAGTCAATGCCGTGGCGCCCGGCTTGATCGATACGGACATGACGCGGACACTCACGCCCGAGCAGAAGAAGCTCATGCTCGAACGCATTCCTCTCAGGCGCCTCGGGCATGCGGAGGAAGTGGCGGCCTGTGTCAGCTTTCTGGCCTCGCCCGGGGCAGCCTACATTACCGGAGAAACGCTACAGGTGAATGGCGGCATGTATATGTCGTGATCACTTTCGGATGAAAGATGCTGAATCTTATCGATTTCATTTACAGTTGCGGTGCTGGCGTTTTTTTTGGCTACAATTGCACATTCCGGCGCCGTGGCGTCATTCTGAAATGTAAGGGGACTCGAGCACATGAGCAATATTGAAGAGCGAGTCAAGAAAATCATCGTGGAGCAGCTGGGGGTCAGAGAAGAGCAGGTCAAGCCCGAAGCTTCATTTGTCGACGATCTCGGAGCGGATTCCCTGGATACGGTGGAGCTCGTCATGGCACTCGAAGAAGAGTTCGAATGCGAGATCCCGGATGAGGAAGCGGAAAAAATCACAACGGTGCAGCAGGCCGTTGATTACATCCAGGCGCATACTGAGGAGCATTGATCCGGCGAGCCGGAAAAACGGTCCCCGTTTCGCGGGGCCGTTTTCAGAACCGAACCCCAACTCCTGACTGAGAGATCACTCGCTGTGACACGCAAGCAGATCGTTGTGACCGGCATGGGAGTGATTTCCCCCGTGGGACTCACGGTCGAGCGCGTATGGGAAAACGTACTCAAGGGCCGCCACGGGTTCGCGCCGATCACGCATTTCGATCCCTCGACCTATCCCACCCGGTTCGCGGGCGAGGTAAGGGATTTTGATCCGGCGCACTACATGCCGCCCAAGGACGCGCGCAAAATGGATCCGTTCATGCAATACGGCGTGGCTGCAGGCAAACTTGCATTTGACGATGCCGGTCTGGCGGTACCGGAGGGGGAGGCGGCCGAGCGCATGGGCGCGATCGTCGGTGCCGGGATCGGGGGGATCCTCAGCATCGAGAAGATCCGCGATCTGGTACGGGAATACAACGGTCCCAAGAAAGTCTCACCGTTTTTCGTGCCGGGGTCGATTATCAACATGGTGGCGGGGCACCTGTCGATTCTCTACAATCTGCGTGGCCCCAACCTGGGACTGGTCACGGCCTGTACGTCCGGAACCCACTGTATCGGCTATGCCGCCCGGATTATCGAGCGGGGTGACGCAGACGTCATGCTGGCAGGGGGAGCCGAGATGGCCATTTCACCCGGAGGGGTCGCGGGCTTTTGTGCCGCACGTGCGCTCTCGACACGCAATGACAATCCCGGTGGTGCGAGCCGACCGTGGGATCGCGACCGTGACGGCTTTGTTTTGTCTGACGGAGCTGCAGTCCTCGTCATCGAATCACTGGAACATGCGCGCCGCCGGGGTGCCCGGATCTGGGCCGAGCTGATCGGTTTTGGCGTGAGTGCAGACGCCTATCACATCACCGCGCCACCCGAAGATGGATCCGGCGCGGCGCTGTGCATGCGCAATGCGCTGAAAGACGCAGGGATCGGTCCCGAGGCGGTCGACTACATCAATGCCCATGGAACTTCGACCGTCGTAGGCGATCTCGCGGAAAGCCGTGCCATCCAGGCGGTGTGGGGTGCACAGGCCCGCCGAGTGGCGATCAGCTCCACAAAATCCGTCACGGGGCATCTTTTGGGTGCAGCCGGAGCCATCGAGGCGATTTTTTCGATTCTCGCGCTACGCGACCAGGTCATTCCGGCCACCTTCAATCTCGAACACCCCGATCCCGAATGCGACCTGGATTACGTGCCGAACCAATCGCGGCCCGCGCGTCTGCGGATCACCCTATCCAACTCTTTCGGTTTTGGCGGAACCAATGGGACCTTGGTTTTCCGCGCCGCACCCTGAAAACGCCCGAGTGATGAGCAAAAGACGCGGATGGCGAAATCCACCGACAGTCGAGTGGGGTCTTGCGTGAACCTCGCTCGGGCGTATCACGGATTGACCCTCGCCATCCTCGTCACACTTGTCGTGCTCACACTCCTCGCGGTTGGGGCATTCTGGCAGTGGAGCGTTGCACCGCTCCCGATCCGGCACCCGGTCATCCTCACCATTCGCCGCGCGGAAACGCTTCATGCGGTGAGCCGCGAACTCGCAGACCGGCGCGTCCTCGCGAACTGGTGGTCATTCGACCTTTTGGGCCGGATCTCGGGACGGGGGCGCGATCTTCAGGCGGGTCAATACCGGATCGTGCCCCGGATGACCGAGGAGGATCTGCTCCGGATGTTCATCACGGGGCGGGTGATTCTCCACCGCCTGACGCTCGTACCCGGGGAGACCTTTAGAGACCTGCGCCGCGCGATTGAGGCAAATCCCAACATCCAAAAACCCCCCGTCCCGTTGAACGCGACCTGGCTCATGGCCCATCTCGGTCATTCCGGGGAAAGCGCGGAGGGTGTGTTTGCGCCTGAGACCTACTTCTTCCCACGCGGAACCACAGTCCCTGCTCTTTTGGTGCGGGCGTATCGGCGGATGCAGCGGATTCTCCAGGCCGAGTGGACGACCCGGGTCCCGGATCGCGCGCTCAAGACCCCCTATGAAGCGCTCATCCTGGCCTCGATTATCGAGAAAGAGTCGGCGTATCGCAAGGAGCGCCCGCGCATCGCTGGCGTTTTCATCAGAAGACTCATGATCGGGATGCCGCTCCAGAGCGATCCCACCGTCATCTATGGCATGGGGAGGAGTTATCACGGAGAGCTCACCGCACGGGATCTTGCGATCGACAGCCCCTGGAATACCTATCTCCACCGGGGTTTGCCACCGACGCCGATCTCCTATCCCAGTCGCAATGCCATTCACGCCGCCTTGCATCCGGTCATCGGGAAGGCTCTCTATTTCGTTTCGATGGGGAATGGACGCCACATCTTTGCCCGGACCCTGGCTCAGCAGAACCGGCATGTGGTCCGCTATCTCAAACCCGGACATGCAGGCAAACCTTGAAGCCTGGACGCCTGATCACGCTTGAAGGCGGGGATGGCGCTGGCAAATCCTCCCAGGCCGGCCCGATCCGCGATTTTCTCTCTGCCCGGGGCATTCCGGTTGTCATCACGCGGGAGCCGGGCGGCACTCCGCTTGCAGAAGCCATCCGGAGCTGGATTCTGGATGATGTTCCGGAAAGTCCCGAACCCTTGGCCGAGTTGCTGCTCGTTTTCGCAGCCCGGAGGCAACACTGGGTCCGTGTCATCGAGCCGGCTCTCGATTCCGGAACCTGGGTTCTCTGTGACCGATTTGTGGATTCGACCTACGCTTACCAGGGTGCGGGCAGGGGACTGCCCCGAGACCAGATCGCGACCCTGGAAAACTGGGTGCTCGGCTCCAGGCGTCCGGACCTGACTTTCTTTTTCGAGGCTCCGGTCGCGCTCGCGCACCAGCGCGCCGAATCACGCGGGCATGCGAACCGGATGGAGCAGGAGTCAACCGCCTGGCACGAACGGGTGCACCAAGGCTATCGCGCCCGCATCGAGGCTGAGCCGGAGCGGTTCATCGTGGTCCAGGGACTGGGTGGTGTGACCCGAACATGGAATGAGCTTGCCCGCCATCTCGAGCGCCGGCTCAAAGAGTGGTCAAAGGCGAGGTGACCGGATGACACGGGATCCGCATGGGCAGGAAATCCTGACGGACGGCGCGGAGCGCATACCGGGGCTCTCCCAGGCGTTTGGGGCGGGTATCCGGGCGCAGTGGATCGCAACCCGCAGGGAGGGGGCGTTACTCGTGACAGGCGCAACCGGAGGGGAGCGTTCGGATCTGACTGACTGGCTTATCGGTGCCATCCTCTGCGAAGCCCAAGTCGAGGTGCGGCCATGCGGGACCTGCTGGTCCTGCCACCAGTTCGCCTCCGGGCGGCATCCGGATCTCCATTTTTTGCAATCAGCCTCAGGGCGCATCGGAGTGGATGAGATCCGGGAGCTTGCGGATGAACTGACGTTGACCAGCCATCGTGGCGGACGCAAGGTGGGCTGGCTTCCCCAAGCGGAACGCATGACGGATGCCGCCGCCAATGCGTTTCTCAAGACTCTCGAAGAGCCTCCGGGGCCTACCGTTTTCATCCTGGAAACCGGTCGGCCGCTCGGTCTCAAGGCAACGATCCGGAGCCGATGCGAGAAGCTCAGGATCCGGACGCTCCATACGGTTCCAACCGCCGACCCAGCCGGGGGGGGCGATGTTCCATCAGAGGCACGCCGCGCCCTGATTGCGGATTATGCCCGCCTGCTCGATGGGGAGATCGAGCCCATCGATCTCGAGAAATACCGCGACGTTTCTTCTCTTGCCGAAGTCGCGCACGAGTGGAGCCTTTGGTTCGCATCCGCCGCCCGCTCCCGACTGGGTTGGCCCTCTCTGCCGGACCCGCCGGAACCACTCCGCATCCGGCTCGAACATTTGACGCTGGGGAATCTCATCCCGCTGTATACTCAAGCACGTGAGACCGAGCGCCTGGCCCGGACGAGCGCCAATGAGAAGCTCGCCCGCGAGGCGCTCTGGATCAACATCTTTCTGGAGGTGGGTCACGATGGCCGTGGACGGAAAAATACTTAAACTCGCGATCCCGACCGTCGAGGAGCTGCATCGCCGGTACATGTCATTCGTGAACGGAGGCGGCTTGTTTATTTCGACGGAAACCACCCATCCGCTCGCGACCGAAGTCTATCTTCTGGTCGATCTGCCGAACGAGACCCAGCAGGTCGGTGTCGAAGGGAAGGTGATCTGGATCTCTCCAGCCAGTGCACGCAGCCATTTTCGTCACCAGGGATCGAACAGCGGCGTCGGCGTCCAGTTCATCGGAACCAATGCCCCCGTTCTCAAAGCAAAGATCGAGAAGATTCTGGCCGGCAGAGCAAGCGCTGCCAAGCCCACCCTCACGCTTTGATGCCACGGCTCTGCTAGAATAATCATCGATCCTCGCGGGGTGTTTACGCGTGAACCGGATGCAACTTGAGGAAACCGCGCGGCTCCTGGTCGCACCGGAGCGTGGCATTTTGGCTGCGGATGAGAGTTCGGCAACGATTGGCAAGCGTTTCGAGACGCTGGGGATTCCCTGCACGGCCGAATCCCGGCGGACCTACCGGGAACTCTTGTTCACGTCTCCTGGGATCGAGCGCTACCTCTCAGGCGTGATTTTATATGAGGAAACCCTGAAGCAGGCTACACAGGGTGGGGGGCGCTTCGTAGACCTCCTGGCGGAGCGTCACATCCTCCCCGGAATCAAAGTGGATGGCGGAGCCAAACCTTTGGCGGGACATCCCGGCGAGTTTGTGACGGAAGGGCTGGATGGCCTGAGGGAACGACTGATCGCCTACCGGGATCTCGGTGCGCGTTTCACAAAATGGCGAGCGGTCATCGCGATCGATAGCGCGCGTCCCTCCCGGACCGCCATCCAGGCCAATGCGGAAGCACTGGCCCGCTATGCGCTGCTCGCACAAGAACAGGAGCTGGTTCCGATCGTTGAACCCGAGGTGCTCATGGAGGGTGATCACGACCAGGAGCGTTGCGAGGAGGTGACCCGCGCGGTACTGAACCGGGTTTTCGAAGCTCTCCGCGATCATGGCGCCCACCTCGAGGGGTTGATCCTCAAACCCAACATGATCGTGGCCGGCAAAAAATGCCCGATCCAGCCTGACATCGCGGCGGTCGCGGAAGCGACATTGCGCACGCTCAGACAATCGGTTCCGGCAGCTGTTCCCGGCATTGCCTTCCTCTCGGGCGGTCAGACTCCGGAGCGTGCGACAGCCCATCTCAACGCCATGAATCAAAGTCCAGCGTCCTGGCAGGTCACTTTTTCATTTTCACGCGCGCTCCAGGAACCGCCCTTGGGCGCTTGGGCAGGCCGGGCCGATCAGGCTGCTTTGGCACAGAAGCTATTCAGCCATCGTGCCCATCTGAACAGTCTGGCTCGGATGGGTCGCTATAGCCCAACGCTCGAGGGGGCAGTCTGAATCCCTCCGAGTCGCACCCGGGTTTCCCGTCTTGGGAGCGGTTCCCGTTCAGAAGCCGACTGCTGCCGGGAAACATCCACGGTGGGTGATGCAACACTGATCCGGCTCGAGGATGTGCATTTTGGCTATCGCTCGCATGCGGTCTTTTCCGGGCTCACCATGGACATTCCGGAGGGGGAGATCACGGCCATCATGGGACCGAGCGGAACCGGGAAGACGACGCTCCTCGAACTGGTCACGGGCCAGCGCAAGGCAGATCGGGGGCGGGTCCGGATTCATGACCGAGACCTTGGCAGCCTGTCCAGAAGCGAGCTCTACCGGCTGCGGCGGGAAATGGGTCTCCTCTTTCAGGATGGTGCGTTGTTCAGCGATCTTTCCGTGTACGAGAACGTTGCTTTTCCGTTGCGCGAACACACCCGGCTTTCCAACACCCTGATTCACCATCTCGTTCTCATGAAGCTTGAGGCCGTCGGTTTGCGGGGGGCCGCCTCGCTCCATCCCTCCGAGTTGTCCGGGGGAATGGCCCGGCGCGTGGCGCTCGCCCGCTCCATCGTGCTCGATCCACTCATGATGTTCTATGACGAGCCGCTGGTTGGCCTCGATCCTATCGCGATGGGGATCATCCTCCGCCTGATTGTTCATCTCAACCAGACACTTGGGATAACCAGCGTGATCGTGACGCACGATGTGAAAGAAGTGCTTAAAATTGCGGATCACGGCTATATCCTTTCGGAGGGGCGGGTTGTGGCTCGGGGACGTCCATCGGAGCTTGCCCAAAGTCGCGATCCCTGGGTCCGCCAGTTTCTCGACGGCAGTCCAGACGGTCCCGTGCCCTTCAACTATCCGGCACGTGACTTTGCCCAAGATCTTTTTTCCGCCGGAGTTGCCACGTGAGACGGGTCCTCAAGCTTTTGCGGCCGATCCCGGATTTCCTCGCGGCCATCGGGCGTCGTGCCGGATTCTTTTGGGCTACCTGTGCGGCGGTTCCACGAACGCTGCGCAGACCGGGCACCGTGGTTGAGCAGATCTTCTTCGTGGGCTCAGTTTCCGTCATCCTGATCGGCGTGGGCGGGCTGTTTGTCGGATTGGTGCTCGCCCTGCAGTTTTATACGGCCCTCTCACGATTTGGCGCCACGAGTTCGCTCGGCGGGCTTGTGGCCCTCGCACTTTTGCGTGAACTCGGCCCCGTTCTTACTGCGTTGCTTTTTGCCGGGCGGGCCGGCACTTCGCTTGCCTCCGAACTCGGGCTGATGCGCGCAACCCGTCAGATCGACGCCATGGAGGTCATGGCGGTTGATCCGATGCGGCGGGTTGTGGCGCCCCGGTTCCTCGCAGGTGTGATATCGATGCCGCTACTGGCCGGAATCTTCAGCGCCATGGGCATATTGGGCGCCTATCTGGTCGGGGTTAAAATGATGGGATTGGATTCCGGGGTATTCTGGTCCAGCATGCAGCACGAAGTGAGTTTCCGGTCCGATTTCGTCAATGGGCTCATCAAGAGCGCCGTTTTCGGCGCAGCCTGTACGCTGATTGCGGTTTACGAGGGGTTCCATGCGCGTCCATCAGCTGAGGGTGTAGGCCAGGCGACCACCCGTTCAGTTGTGATCAGCTCGATGGCGATTCTTGCGCTCGATTTCATTTTGACTTCGTTCATGTATTGAAGGCCATGGGCCGAGAGGGTATATGCGTCAATCCGCCGCCTTGGAAGTGACTACCGGGCTCTTTGTCGTGCTTGGGATAGCAGCCCTTTTTTATCTGGCCACGAAAACGACCGACTACCGTTCGATCCCGGGCGGGCAGAGCTACGTGGTCCGTGCCTATTTCAACAACGTGGGCGGGCTTCATGTGGGCGCACCCGTCCAGATAGGAGGGGTCACGGTGGGGCGGGTGGTCGGGATCCGCTACAGCATGAAACGCTATCAGGCAGTCGTTCGGATGGCGCTTCGGGATCACGCCGACCACATTCCATCGGATTCGACCGCCTCCATCCTGACTCAGGGGGTGCTCGGGCAGCAATATGTCGGATTGAGCCCTGGGGGGGCGCCGACCTTTCTGAAAAACGGCAGTACGATTCATTTCACGCAGTCAGCCATCATTCTTGAGCATCTGTTGGGCCAGTTGCTGACGCACGGCTCCCGGGGCAAGGGGAAGTAGCACATGTCAAACATCCGCCCATCGCTGCGATTGATCTTCCTGGTATGGCTCATCGGCGCGTCGGCCGCGGCTGCTCCGGCTCCCCTGCTCGACAACCCACAAGCCTCCCCGAGCGCGCTGATTCGTCAGGCCACGGTCGAAGTTCTGGCTTTCCTCAATACGCACCGAACGCAACTCCGGACAGAGAACCGCAAGACTGTGATTGCCCTGGCCAACGAAGTGGTTCCCTATTTTGATTTCGCACTGACCTCCGAATACGTACTCGGCCGCTATTGGCGGCTCGCAACCCCGGTGGAGCAGGCCCAGTTCCAGACCTTTTTCTACCATTACCTCATCCATAGCTACGCGGCTGCGCTGCGTCACTATCACGGGATCACAATCCGGGTCACCCCCTACCGGGGTTCGACCGAAGTCCACTACGCCAATGTCGAGACCGTGATCGAGACCCGGGGGGGGCAGTCCGTGCACGTACTCTATGCGCTTTACCGCACGCCCCGGGGCTGGCGTATCTTCGATGTCAGTGTCGAGGGCATCTCCTACGTCATGAGCTTCCGTAATCAGTTTGCTCCCATCCTTCAAAAAGTTGGAGTAGCCGGGCTGATCGACGAACTCAAAACCCACAAACTGGGCGTATCAAACGGCGGGAAGCGTTGAGATGCCCGGATGGCTGTTCCGCGGGCAGCCGAGCGGCCCCGAAGCGCGCGTCCGCTTTGAGGACGGGAGTCTGGTTCTAAAAGGGCGGATCACCTTCGAGACGGTGATGGGTCTTTATCGCGAGATACGCCCCTATCTCCCCGAAGTGGTTTCGGTCAATCTTAAAGAGGTGACCTTCATGGACAGCGCCGGGGTCGCCTTATTGGTCGAGTGTAAACGGCTCACGACTCGGGAGGGGCGGGAGCTCGCATTTCTCAACCTGCCGGATCAGGCAGCTTCGATCGCCCGTCTCAGCAATGCCGGGGGAATTCTCGGCGTGGCGTAGGGCACGGCACCTCGCAACCGGGTCAGTGTCCGCCTGATCCAGTGGGCGGGCCGAGAGCGGGATAGTGGATGGGCGGATTGCCGTGATAAAACTCGAAACGCTGATGCGCCTCATAACCATCCTTCATCATGAGATAGGGGTCGGGCGCTGAGTAGATCAGGTGAAAGGTTCCGATCAGGTGGGCCCGGACGTCGAGTAGCTGGAGCACGGTGAGGTCGTTGCGCGTGGCAGTGGAGTTGAGATATTCAAGTGGGGCGCCGTAATAGTTGTCCACCGCAGTTCCGGCGAGACTTCTGAGACTACCCGGGCCGAAAAGGGGCAAGACGAGGTAAGGTCCCCGCGGGATGCCCCAGTGGGCCAGGGTCAGGTCAAAGTCGGCGTGATGCCCATGAAGACCCATGGGAGAGGCGACATTGAAGAGGCCGAGCACACCAAAAGTCGTGTTGACGAGGAAGCGCCCGCTTTCATCCAAACCGGGTACGGGCCGACCTTCGAGAAACTCGTTAACGGCGATCATGGGGCTGTCGAGATTTTCGAACACGTTGTGCACGCCGATCCGGATCGGATGGGGAACGGTTGACGCATAGAAATGTGCGGCAGGCCCGAGGACGGCATGATCCAACGCCTCGTTCAGGGCGAAGTTCGCCCGATTGAGGTCATGGAAAGGGCCCGGCTTCCCATGGGGCAGGCTCGCGCATGCGCAGAGCGCGAGCGCACACGATAGGATCCATCCGCACTTCCAGATCAGTTTGGGATGGCAGCTCAGGCCGGATGGAGCCACGAGGTTAGCTCCGCTTTTCCCGTCTGGCCTGGTTGGGATGGCGTCGGATCCATTGTTTGATGATGGCAAGCAAAGCATGGTAGCGTTCACGCTCCAGGGGGGTGAGGTGGGGGATCTTGAGGGCGAGATTGAGCTCGAGTTCGGCATCGAGGTAGGATCCGAGCGCGGTAAAATAACGGGCCAGATAATAGTCGGAAAGAGATTTGTGGCCAAGCCGTGCATTGAGATGGGCCAGGCGGTGGAGGATCAGGGTCTTTCCGGGATTCAGGCCATAGAAGCGATCCAGGATCAACAGCGCATGCGCGGGATCCTGGTTTCGCTCGAGTGCCTCGCTGTAGCCGAGGACAGCCGCTTCATTGTCGGGGAAGTAGCGGTCGGTTACGGCATAGAGGTGAGTTGCGGCGCGGATGTGACCCGCTTCGAGGAGAGCGTGGGCCTTCGTGAGCCGGAAGGCCAGCATCATGGGGTAGCGCTTTTCGAGCGGATCGATCTCAGCCAGTGCGTGCCGGGGATGCCGCAGGCGCACCCAGCAGAGCGCCTCGCCATAGCGGTCGGCCAGGCGGTGCCAAAGGAGTGAGTCATGGGTGCGCTTCCGGGCTTTCTTTTCAAAGTAACGGAGTACTCGGTCGAGCGGGTGGCTCACGAGAACCCGGACCCGCGCACGCATGAGCGCATAGTCAGGGTCCACCGGCCGGGGCTGGTAGTCGAGCAGGCGGGCCCGTTCGGCGGCATTGGCCATGCGGTCGAGATTGGTCGGGTGATTGAGAAAGAAAGCTGGCGGGCGTCCGTTCAAGGCCGTTTGTTGAGCCAATGCGCGGAAGACGTCTACCATTCCAACGGGGTCGAAGCCCGCACGGGCCATAATCGTGATCCCGACCCGATCCGCCTCTGATTCGTGGCCTCTCAGATAATTGATTTCATATTGTTCGAACCCGCCGGCCGCCGACCCGATCGCTGCCAAAGCCACGTTGGGGTTGCCGCTCACGGCTGCGAGGGCGATGGCACCGGCCAGTGCGGCGAGACCCATGATGCCCTGGCGATGTTGGGCAGCGATGGTGCGGGCGATGTGACCCTGGACCTCGTGAGCCGTTTCATGCGACAGGATCGCCGCGAGTTCGTCTTCATGGTGTGTGAACAGAATGATTCCGGTAAAGATGGCGATGTAGTTCCCAGGTGCCGCGAACGAGTTGATCTGGTTCGTCTGCATGACGAAATAGCGAAACGGCATGGTGGGACGCGCGCTATGGGAGGAGAGGAGGTGTCCGAGATGGGCAATATAGGCCTCTACCTGGGGATCCAGGAGAACGAGGTGCAGGCGCTTCAGTGTCTGATACATCTTGAGGCCGATCGCATCGAGCCGCCCCATGGAGATCGCGTTTTCCCCCGGAATCCCGAGCTCAGGCAGCGTGTATTCCGGGCTCTGATGCATGATTTCCGGTGGCGGTGCGGCTACGGCACACGTCTCGGCAGCCCAAAGCAAAGCCGCCAAGGCACATAGAAACGCCCTCCCGCCTCGGATCCGGAAGCTAGGCGGGCGGATCCTCCCCCCTGGTCTTCCCATGGCTTCAGGAGTCAAGGAGCGAAGCAGGCGCCGCGCGGATCACTCAGAACTTGTAGCCGAACTCCAGCGCATAGAGATCGGCGTCGAGATTCCACGTTCCCACGACTTGGTCCCCGGATGGACTGACGTTGTCCATGGGGGCGTGCTTGTTGAGAAAGAGGTGGGCGTAACCAAACGAGAGCGTGGTCGCAGGCGTTGGCGCATAGGACAGTCCGAGTGCGAGCCACGTCCGGTTGGCATCCGGAAGCCGGGCGTTGCGGGTCGAGTCGGGAACGGGCGTCTCGTCCCACCCGAGACCGCCCCGGAACGTCCATTGGGCGTTGTAGTGCCAGTCGGTCCCGACGCTGCCGAACCAGGTATTGCGGTAGTCTTCGGGCGTCGTGGCCGGTGGCTGGTTCGGGTTCGCGAAAAAAACCTGGATCTGATTGAAGGAATTCCAGCGGGTATAACTTGCCGTGGCGGAGATATCCCAAGCGCGCGACAGGTTTTGGTCAAAACTGAGCGTTGCGGTATCCGGGGTCTCGATGTTTGCGCTGGCGCCGGTGGGGCTGAACAGGCCGCTTTGCAGGAAGATCTGTGGAACATTGGAGAACGATGCCGTACCGACCAGGTTGTGGGTGATCCGGCTCCGGTAAGTCAGGCCGATACGGGTTCCGTTGGCGTGCCAGAGGAAACCGATGTTCCATCCGAATGCGGTATCGGATCCCACGATCGCACTGTACATGTCATGCGATTGTGGCGTGAGCCCGAGACTCGTGCAGTTGATCGGGCCGAGCTTGGAAAAGCAGACGGCTCCGGCATCGATGGCATTGGTGAGTTTGGCGTTGGCCTTGGCCACATCCACTCCCGCGCCGACGGAGAAGTGGTTTGTGACCTGATAGGCCAAGGTCGGGTTGAAGTTGATGACGGACAGGGAGGTGTAGACGGCTTCGTAACGGAGAATGGACGTGGCGTTATAGTCGGTGTTGAGCCCGAAAGGAGCATAGATGCCTACACCCCAGGACCACGAACGGTTGATCGGTGCACTGTAAAAGATGGAGGGTACGAAATTCAGCTTCCGCCCGCCGTTGCCTCCGTTGTTTCCGGACAAGGGCTGGCCGATGGCATCCACGGCTGTTTGGGGGCTGAACTTGGCATTGAGTTTGATCAGGGTACCGGTGAAGTTGAACTCCGGTTTCTTGAGTAGGGTGAGAAGTGCCGGGTTGTAGTAGACGGCGGTTGCGCCATCCGGTCTGGCGGCGCTTCCTGCGTAAGCGCGGCCCATATCCTTGGCGCTGTTTTCGTTCAGGGCAAACCCCGATGCATGGGCGAGTGCCGAAAATCCGGCGAGCGCAATCAGTGCCGGGATCCAGAGCATAGGGGTCGGGCGGTGCCGGATGCGGGATACAGGGAAGATCGACATGGCAAACTCCTTGTAGCGTGGTTTAAATCGTTGCGGTCGGGTGGCGGGGTTCAGGGTTCCCGATCGAGAGTGTGGTTGCAATGACCCTATGGCTGGAACACATGCTGAGACCCGGCTCCGCTCGCTTAGGATCATGTTAGCACAGCTCCCGAAACCGATCGGATACCACCTGTCCGGGCCATGGTGGCGGTGAGGTGCGGATGGTGCAGACCGGGGTTGGGGGGGGCAGGGACAGTCTAGAGGGATTGGGCGGCGAAATCGGCCAATCTCGAACGTTCACCCCGTGCCAGGGTCACATGGCCCGAATGGGCCCAGCGTTTGAAGCGGTCCACAACGTAGGTGAGTCCGGAAGTCGCCTCGGTCAGGTAGGGCGTGTCGATCTGGGCGATGTTGCCGATGCAGACCATCTTCGTGCCCTCTCCGGCGCGCGTGATCAGTGCACGCATCTGCTTCGGGGTGAGATTTTGTGCCTCGTCGATGATGACATAGCGGTTGAGGAAGGTGCGCCCGCGCATATAATTGAGCGAACGGATCTTGATCCGCTGTCCGATGAGATCCTGGGCGGCAGCGCGACCCCAGTTGTGGGTACTCGGCCCGGCCAGGACTTCGAGATTGTCGAGCAGAGCGCCCATCCAGGGCGTCATTTTCTCCTCTTCCGTGCCAGGCAGGAATCCGATGTCCTCTCCCAGGGGGACGGTGATCCGGGTCACGATGATTTCCCGGAAGCGGTTGTGCTCAATTGTGTCCTGGAGGCCTGCAGCCAGGGTCATGAGGGTCTTGCCGGTTCCGGCCGGGCCGAGCAGTGTCACGAAGTCGATGTCCGGGTTGAGCAAGAGGTTGAAGGCAAAGTTTTGTTCGCGGTTGCGGGCGTGAATGCCCCAGACTGATTGATGGGGATGGCGGAAGTTCCGGATCAGCTCGATCACGGCCCGCCCCCCCTGGACCTCGTGTACACGCGCTTCGATGCCGCTCTCCTCGTTACCGTAGAGGCAAAGGTTCGGATACCACGAGTGAACCAGAGGGCCTTCAGTCGCGTAAAACGTGCGCCCCTCGCGGGTCCAGGACTCGAGATGTTCGCCGTGCGTCTGCCAGAAATCATCCGGTAGCGGGCGTATCCCGCTATCCAGAAGACTCACGTCCTCAAGCGCCCGATCGCTCGCATAGTCTTCGGCCCGAACGCCGAGGACGGCCGCCTTGATCCTGAGGTTGACATCCTTGGTGATGAGGGTCACCGCATGGCCCGGAAACCGGTTTACCAGGGCGAGGCTCACGGACAAAATGGCGTTGTCGGAGTGGTTACCGGGGAGCTCGATCGGGAGCGGCTGGATCAGAGAGTCGGTCTGGATGAAAAGGAGGCCATGAGCCTTCTCGCCCCAGCCGTTCGTGCCGGGACGGATTGCCTGGAGACTCAACCCCTGGGTGATTGCGGACTGGCTCGCACCCTGAATCAGCTGCTCGAGAAATCGGCTGGCCTGGCGCGCATTCTGCGCCACTTCGCTCATGCCTTTTTTGGCGGCATCCAGTTCCTCGAGCACGACCATGGGCAGAAACACGTCATGTTCGTGGAAGCGGAACAGGGCGGTCGGATCGTGCATGAGGACGTTGGTGTCGAGGACACAAAGACGCTCGCTCGTCTGCTTCATGCCCGGTTTGCATCCCAACGGACGCATGTTCTGAGGCGTTCCAAGACCGCTTCGGCATGGCCACGTGGATGGACGGAGCGCCAGGATTCCAGCAGGCGTCCGGCCGGATCGAAGAGGAAGGTGCTGCGATCGATTCCCTGGTATTTGCGCCCATAAAGGGACTTTTCCCGGATCACGTCGAACGCCCGGCAAAGCACTTCCCCTTCGTCTGCGATGAGCGGAAAGGGGATCGCGAGCTTGGAGGTAAAACGCTCATGCGAGCGGAGACTGTCCCGGGAGATGCCGAAGATCAGAGCCCCGAGTTTTCTGAACTTGGGGTAGAGGGTCGAAAACTCGCTGGCTTCGAGACTGCAGCCCGAGGTGTTGTCCCGGGGATAAAAATACAACACGCTGTAATGGCCCTGGAGCGCGGTTCCGCTGACCCGTCCCAAACTGGTGCAGGGAAGGTCAAAGGAGGGGAGAGAATGAATTTCGGGCATGAGGGGTTGAGGAGACCCGGGAGAGGGGACAAGCTATCATAGGATATCGGCCCTGATGCGTGTAGCGGTTCCGGGTGGCAGGGATGTTTCCGACGGTCAGGATTTGAGCGGCTCCATGATCGCGTCCAGGTTGAGCTTGTCACAGAAATCCGTGAATTCTTCGCGGAGATGGGCAATCGATTGGGATGCCGGGATCAGAATGGTCATTTGGAACGCGACCATGGGCGCACCCGTGTAGCTTGCGGCATAGCTCCGGGAGCTGAGCTCGCAGACGGCGATTTCGCGTTCCGTGAAAAAAGAGGCCAGATTAAACAGCGTACCTTCCTGATCGAGCGACACGACATCCACCGCATAGGGGGTCAATCCTTTCTGTGCCGCCCGTTCCGTGGTGCGCTGCATGGTGAGCGCGACCTGCAGGCGTCGTTCGATTTTCTTGCTCCCGCTTTCCAGGCGAGCGACGGCGTCCCAAGGCCCTGCAATCAGCAGATAGCAAACCAGTTCCGCACCCAGCACGGACATCCTGCTTTCAACGATGTGGCAGCCGCATTCGAGTACATATTGGGTGATCTGCGGTAGGACGGCCGGCTTGTGGGTGCCTATGGCGCTCAGGACGAGAAACTGTTTCATGATCGGTATCTATCCCTCGGGGTGGGTTGGCCCGGGTTGAGGGGTGCTGTGGAAAACGACTACCATAGTGGCCTCCAGCTAGCTTCCCGAGTGTGAGCCATGTTCCAAGGTAGTTTGGTTGCTTTGGCAACGCCTATGGCTCAATCCGGCAGGATAGATTATACAAGCCTTGAACAGCTGGTCGAATGGCATGTGACGTCAGGAACCCAGGCCCTGGTCGTTGCAGGAACCACGGGGGAGAGCGCGACACTTCAACCGGTCGAGCTGGTCGAGCTGGTCGGTAAGGTGCTGAAAATGGCTCGCGGGCGGATCCCGGTGATTGCCGGCAGCGGCACGTACGGAACCGAGCAGACCGTCCGGCTCACCCGGCGTATGGGCGAACTCGGAGTGGATGCCTGTCTCATCGTGACACCCTATTACAACAAGCCGGTCCAGGAAGGACTCTACCGGCATTATGAGGCGGTCGCTCGAGCCGTGTCCGTTCCCCTGATCCTGTACAATGTGCCCAGCCGGACGGCCTGTGACCTGCTCCCGGAGACTGTGGCGCGACTCAGCGAATACCCGCATATCTTGGGTATCAAGGAGGCGACGCCCGGTACCGATAGACTCCAGGCTCTCCGCAAGGTTTGTCGGCCGGATTTCGGCTACTGGAGTGGTGATGATCCGACCGCCCTGGAGTTCATCCAGAGCGGTGGGCACGGGGTGATCTCAGTGACAGCCAATGTAGTTCCCGATCTCATGTCCCGCTGGATCCGGCATGCGCTGGCTGGTGAATGGCAGATGGCGCATACGATCGATCGTCAACTGGCTCCCCTGCATGAGGCTCTCTTTGTCGAATCGAACCCGATTCCGGTCAAGTGGGCGCTTGAAGCCATGGGGTATATCCCCGGTGGCATCCGGTTGCCGCTGACGCGACTTGGTGAATGGGCCCAACCCAAAGTACGGGTGGCGCTTGAGCAACTGAACGTTCGGCTGGTGGTGCGCGCATGAACGGAGTCGGGGCCGCACAGAGATTCCGGATCGTGCGGGCGGTGCTTCTTCCCGTACTCGCTCTGCTCGGAGGGTGCGCAATCGGTGGTGGGTGCCCGATCAGTCTCCACCCGGACGCTCGCCCGGAATCCCGGCTTGAGGGGGCAACCAAGACCTCCCTTATACTCAAGGATGCTCACTACACGATCCCGCCGATCCCATCGCACGCCTTGCACCGATCATTCGGGTGCCCGGTTGTCCCACCCGACCTCGTACGTGCGAAACCCCGATCAGGGAAATGACCGCGAGAAAGCCGGGAGCGGGATCAGAACTGGGCAGTTAGCGTGGAGAGGTGTCCGAGCGGTCGAAGGAGCACGCCTGGAAAGTGTGTATACGGTTTACCCGTATCGTGGGTTCGAATCCCACCCTCTCCGCCACTATACCTGGTTACCGGTTTCAGGACTGGTTCAATTAATATTATTTGCGCAAGGCTTTTCGGGCTATT
>JAJZBR010000044.1 GCA_021798795.1 Pseudomonadota bacterium | reverse complement strand
TCGTAACAGGAATGGTACAGCCGGCGCAGCCTCCGATTGCGCAAGCCATGTTTTCCTCGAGACAAAGCGCACCCCCAAAGTGCATGTTCTGAGCCAGAGACTGGACAGTGGCCATCATGGCGGTAGGCCCACAGCAGAAAACCTGGGTGCCAGGCCCTGGCGCTTCCGGGAGTTGGCGTATCCAGCTTGCGAATAATTCGGTGACTAAACCCGGATAAGTCCCTGGGATCGGACCACGACTTGCCAGTGCGGCCGGGATCCCGAGCTGATCCAGGCGGTGCAGAGACGCTGAAGCGCTCTCTGGTACGCCAGCAAAGGGAGTTTGGCGATGTTGTATTTCCAAGGCGAAAGGCAGTTCGGAACCGCCAAAGAAGGCCAATCGACTACTGGCACCCGAGGAACGGAGACGCTCCAGCAGGAAAATCAGGGGAGGTATTCCTGTGCCGCCACCGATGGTAATGATCCAAGGGGCTTCCGGATCGGGTGCAAAGGGCTGCCCGAGTGGACCCATTGTGTTGAGACAGCTACCGACCGGGCGGGTGCTGAGATGTTGCGTCCCCGCTCCCACCACCTTGTACAGGATTTCGAGGCAATCCTCGTGGGCATTTAAAAGAGACATCGGGCGCTTGAGCCGGCCTCCTTCATCGCAGCTTAGATGCACGAACATACCTGGTTGGGCACGGGCCGCGATACGGGGAGATTCCAGCAATAGCCGGAATTGACTTTGCGCGACCGGGTGGTTCTCTACGACGCGTGCGTTCTCGATGAGCACCGTGCCACGTGCTGTAGGGATGGGCCCATTCACGACGTGAGCATCTCGTAAACGGCCATCCGGATTGGAAGGCCGTTGCGAACCTGCTCGCGGATCAGCGACCGACGACTGTTAATCAACTCCGGAGCGAGTTCCATTCCCGGGTGAATCGGGCCCGGATGCATGATGCGCACGTCCGGGTGGCATCTTCTGAGTCGTTCAGATGTAAGACCATATTGAGAGTAGTAGTGAGAGGGGTTTATGGTAGGTGTGTCAGTCAAGCGTTCGGTCTGGACGCGTAACGCGATGACCACTTGAACGTCTAATAATGCCTCGTCGAGCGTATGATTGGGTGCGCCTTGAAAATCACCGGGATGCGGTGCGAGTTCCGGAGGCGCGCTCAAGCGAATGTCTGAGACACCGAACGTGCGCAGCGCTGTGAAAGTCGAGCGCGCGACACGGGAGTGTGCGAGATCGCCGACGATGGCAACGGATAGGCGCGCAAGGTCTGGGAAGTGCTGCCGTATCGTCAGGAGGTCGAGAAGACCCTGTGTCGGGTGTGATCGATGGGCTTCTCCAGCACTGATGCAGTGAATGGTGCGCCCGGGCGAATCAATCAGGGTTTTGAAGATCCCGGGCTGGCTGTGGCGTAGAACCAGATACCGCACGCCCATTGCTTCAAGAGTTGAGACAGTGTCTTCAAGTGTTTCGGACTTGGCAAGTGATGAGCGATCAGGCTCGAGGTTCACGACGGGATATCCCAACCGCCAAGCAGCCAGGCTAAATGACATTCGCGTACGTGTACTGGCTTCACAAAAGAGCAGTGCAACAGACTGGCTTGGATCGAATCGGATGCTGAGCGGTTCCTGTCCGTAACGTTCGGCACGCTCAAGAAGGGACTCGATGACTGGGCGCGACAATCCTTCCAGGGTAATGAGGTGTTTCAGTTTTCCATTTTGGTCTACCTGGAGCGAGGCTTCGTGATTCTCGTTCATTTTGGAGCGGCCCCGAGGTAAGACTCGATGAGGAGACACGCTGCAACGGCATCCTCGAAATCAGGCGCGACCCGATGGTTTTGTCTGCCGTCCGCACGGCGTTGACGGATTTCCGATCGTGCGGCTTCCGATGTGTGGCTTTCGTCCCACTCGACGACCGGAATTCCATACCGCTCTCCGAGAGTCGATTGTAGCTGCAAACGCAGCGAATCGTTCGAATGATCGTGTAATGGCATGCTGCCGATCACAAGCATGTCCGGTGCCCATTGGCTGACCAGCCGGTCGAGCGCTGGCCACGGGAGCTGTCCCGATCGGGTGGTCAGTGTGGTCAGCGGTCGGGCGCTTCGCGTACGTCTGTTGCCAATGGCGATTCCGATATTTTTCAACCCGTAATCTAGCCCCAGAACGATCTGATCAAGCGTGTCCGGCATCGATGCTCAACCGGTCGAGGTGTACGCCGATTCGACGAGCGGCAGCTTCCCAGCGCTGATCGG
The DNA here is from genome assembly GCA_021798795.1 of Pseudomonadota bacterium. Classification (GTDB taxonomy): domain Bacteria; phylum Pseudomonadota; class Gammaproteobacteria; order JAKAQQ01; family JAKAQQ01; genus JAJZNM01. The sequence goes on along the minus strand of JAJZBR010000044.1, from coordinate 13,933 downwards.
CTGGCAGGTCAAAAATCAGATCTTGACTGGATGGAGAAGACAGCCAGGCATTTTCACTGATCTCTCGTTCAAGCTGGCCAGGTTTCCAGCCGGCATAGCCGAGCGCAACGAGAAACTGACGGGGCCCGCGACCCTGGACAATGGCCTCTAACACATCCTTTGAACTGCTCATCGATAGTCCGTCGCTGATTTCCTGAGTCGATTCACCGATACAGTCCGGAGAATGTACGATGAACCCCCGTTCGGGTTGAACCGGGCCACCCTGATATACCGGATGGTTCAGCCGATCGTCGCGCACGCCAGGAGCCAGAGACAGATGATCAAAAAGCTCGCGCAACGTGAGGTTGGTCGGGCGGTTGATAATGAGTCCAATCGCCAGCTCCGGGGTATGCACGCAGATCAGCGTGACCGACTGCGCAAAATTTGTGTCGATCATGCCCGGCATGGCGAGGAGGAGTTGACCGGTGAGAGAATCGTGCATCATGATCACCCATATTATGGGAGTTCAAAGCTCAAGACTCAAGAATGAGCACGATGAAATGGAATTGCACCTGCTGTTGCATGATGGTTGAAAAATCGCCATTCATAGATAAATCGAAAGGATTGACGGCCCCTTCGTGTTCTGGGAAGCGGAGGAAAGGGTTGTGCACTCCGGATGGTTTCGAGAGCCAGCCGATTGAGCTGCGCATTGCGGGCTTCACGCACGAAATGCAAGGCGGAAATGGAGCCATCAGCACGAAGTGTAACGGCGAGCAGTAGATACCCCCTGAGTGCGGGATCCATACCATGGCGATGCAGCAGCTGGTCACCAACCTGCTCGATCCGCTTCCGCCAGGCGCTGAGATAACGAGCCAGGGTCAAAGCACGGGCCGATACAGCCGGCCACGGTTTTGGATCAACTGCATCCGAGCCGACATCTGGCCTCCGGGATTGCGTGACCGGTGGCAGTGATGAACGGGAAGCAACCATGAGATGTTCAATCTCCAATGGTGCAAGGTATCGTGTATCCGCGCGAGATCTGAGCGAAACCTGGCGGGTGCTTCGAGCCCGGCTCACCATCGCTTGATGGTTGCCTGTCTGAAAGCCCGCTCCTCGTTCTGGGTTGGCCCGGTAAACATGCCGATGCTGTTGTGAGCGACGCGCATCGTGCGCGTTCCGCAGCCCGTTTTGGTCGAGTTGGCCCGATGGTAGCCTGGACGCTTCTATCGCCCGTTCGGGGTGATGCGTGCCGCCACGCGAGTTGACCTGGGCATAAACGTGGATGTCTTGTGGTGGATGGATGCTGCGTGTATCCACCACGGTTACAGCAAGCGGGTGCAGAACCGGATCGAGCGGATTGGCGTTGCGGAAGGTGATTCCGAGGATGAGGACCGCATAGGTGATGGACACGAGAAATCCGAGATGGAGAAGCCGCTCGAAGGATGGGCTGATACGAAGATGCGTCCGGTTTCGCGAAGGGATGCGCACCCCCTGATCCGGAAAGGGCTCAAGGGCACGGTTGGGATTCCGGATGCTCATGGCCATCGTCGGGTTCGGTCATCGGATCCGGTGGAGCTTTGCATTTTAATGCTTTCCAGGATCCGTCCCATGATTTGACCGCCAATATCCAGGTGATAGGCCGCCTCGAGTTCCTGTGCGCAAGTCGGACTCGTGACGTTGATCTCGGTCAGGTAGTTGCCGATGACATCCAATCCAACGAATGCGAGCCCCTGCCGGGCCAGATGTGGGCCGACGATGGCGCAAATTTCGCGGTCGCGATCCGTGAGAGGAACCCCTTGCGGCTTGCCCCCTCGAGCCAGATTCCCACGCGACTCACCCGCCGCCGGGATGCGGGCTAGAGCAAAGGGAATGGGGTCGCCGTGGATGAGCAGGATTCGCTTGTCTCCCTCGCTGATCTCGGGGATATAACGCTGCGCCATGATCAAGCGGCTGCCTTCGCCGGTCAGAGTTTCGACGATGACATGACGATTGAGATCATCGGCAGATGTCACAAAGATCCGTGATCCACCCATACCATCCAATGGTTTCAAAACGGCCCGACCGTGAGTATCGATGAACTCAAGAAGCTGGGGTATTGATCGACTGGCCAGTGTTGGAGGCGCGAGATCCGGGAATGCCAGGATGGCCAGCTTTTCGTTGGTGTTGAGCAGTGCTTTCGGTGAGTTGACGATCCATAGACCCGATCGTTCGGCGAGCTCGAGAAGGAGAGTGACATAACCGAACTCGAGATCCACAGGCGGGTCCTTGCGCATGAGGAGGACTGAAAGACCCGTCAAAAGGAGAGGTTCCGGATCACCGCCGAACTCATAATAATGCTCCCTCCCCTCAAACACCCGAAGAGGACGAGCCCATCCCCACACCCCATTGTTTTTTGCAAAAATATCATTGATTTCAAAGTAACTCAGGCGAAATCCCAGCCTCTGGGCCGCACGCAAAAGCAGGAGTGTGGTGTCCTTTTCGGGGTGTATGGAACTGATCGGATCCATGATTACGCCGAGATGGGGTTGGCCGCCGGTCACGAGGGGATGCCCTTTTAGGATCAATGTCAATGGATTATGCGACAAATTTGTGGTAAAAGGTAACTCGGTGGGGGGTAATTAAAGACACCCTATGAGATTGAACTGAGGGAGACAACCTGCATGAGTCCATCCGAAAACGAACACTCCGAGGCCGATATGAAAGGCACGAAGGTTTTGATCGTGGATGACAGTCGTACGGTACGAACCAGTGCGGAAAACATGCTCAAAGCCGTCGGCTGCGCAGTTGCGACTGCTGGCGACGGTTTTGAAGCGTTGGCCAAAGTCGCTGATTTGAATCCGGACATTATTTTCATTGATGTCATGATGCCGCGGCTCGATGGGTATGAAACCTGCGTGCTCATCAAAAATAACCGTCAGTTCAGCCAAATCCCGATCATCATGCTGTCCAGCAAGGATGGGTTATTTGATATCGCACGAGGGCGGATCTGTGGAAGCGAGCGGTACTTGACCAAACCGTTTGGGCGCGAGGATCTGCTTTCGGCCATAACAGAATTTCTTTCCAAATCCCAGACCGCTCGTCCGGCATCGACTCTCGGATGAACGGTTCGGGTTTATTTGTCAATGAGGGTTGAAGCGCATGGCTAAGATATTGGTGGTGGATGATTCACCGACAGAAGTGCATATCCTGAGAACCATCCTGCAAAAGGCCGGACATGGTGTCATCACCGCAACCAACGGAATGGAAGCGCTCGAAATGGCGCGATCAGAAAAACCAGATTTGATTCTTATGGATGTGATCATGCCCGGTATCAACGGGTTCCAGGTGACGCGGCAACTGACGCATCATGCGGAGACCAAGAATATACCGGTAATCGTTGTGACCAATAAATCCCAGCAGACAGATCGCGTCTGGGGTCTCCGGCAAGGCGCATCCGATTACTTGGTCAAGCCGGTGACACCCGAGGTGTTGATGCAGTCGGTTACAAACGTCCTGGGAGGCAAGAATGGTCACTGAATCTGCCCAGGCGACATCGACGCGGCCGTTTGCATTACTTCAGGCCATCGAAAATCGTGCCCGCGCCGTAGCACAGGGACGCTCGGCTGGATTCGAGACGGAAAAGGAATGGACCGGCATGACGTTCAGGGTCGGGTCGGAGCTCTACATTGCGGATCGAAATAGCATCCGGGAGATCATGATCCCGGTTCCGTTTGCACCCTTGCCCGGGTCAAAGCCCTGGCTTGTGGGAGTAGCCAATGTGCGGGGTCAGCTGATCCCGGTGACTGACCTGGCTGGATTTGCCGGTCTGGCGCCGGTCAATCTCGACCGGGAAACTCGACTGATTCGTGTCAATCACGAACGAAACCCGGTTGGTCTCCTAGTAAACGAGGTAAGGGGGTTCCGACGGATCCGCGAAGCGGATCGGGAGGCTACGCCACATGAGAGCGCGTTACGGGCGTGGGTTCGGGGAAGTTATCAGGTGGATCGTGTCCTCTGTCTGCATGTGGATCTCCACGCGCTCGTGGAAAGTACATTGTTTCTGGATGCGGCAGCGGGATGAACGCGGGACACCGCAGATGTTTTCTGGAAATACCAAACATGGTGGGTTTGCTGATCGAGGTGCATCATGGCTGAAATGAAACCACAATCACGAAGAGCCGTCTATTGGCTGGGGATTTTGGCAACGATTTTCTTGTTGGCAGGAGCGTGGGATCTCTATCAGGTCCACCGGGCTGACCAAGTCTATCGTACGCAGACCCAGCTGCTCGTGCGTGCACGCCAGCAGTTGACGGCAATACGGATCGGGGCATCTGCATTCTTCGCGAAATCCGGAGATTTACTTCCGCTGATGCAGGAACATCAGACAGCGTTCGAGCGCGATCTGTCCGAGCTCGAGCACGGCGGTTTGAAGCTCGGCCAACCCGCAGGTCAGAGCAATCTCCGGATCCAACTCGTCGAGCTTGGTGGGGGAGCCTCGGTAATCGGTCATGCCTTGCTTTTTCTGGATGCTCACCATGCGCTCGTGCGGACGATTGGCTCCTCTCTCCGAAATATTCAGTCCGGCTTCCCGCTTCTGAATCTTGAGTGGCGTCATCTGGCGGATCTCATGATCCGCACCGGTGCCCCACGACGTTCTCTCGCGCGTGTGGAATCACTGAAGACCCGCGCCCTTGAGATCACGACGGCACTTCATGTTCTCTTGCACCCCGGAGCCCGATCCACCGCACGCCTTAAACAGCTTCTCCGTAACGCGAGATATGTGGATGCTGTTCAAAGAGGGTTGGTTGCCGGATCGCGACGCCTCAACATGCCGGGTGTATTTGGAGTGCCCGTCTTGCGACCCTTGCTCGGGAGGATGCAGGCGCTCTATCGGCCAGTGGCTTCCGGTTTCGCGAGCCTATTGAAAAACGCGGGCAATGTGCATCGCGTTTTCCGTCGCCTGGCTGCCGTGGTTTTTGCATCCCATGGCATGACCCGTCTCATGGGACGAATCGTCACTCGGATGGGCACCGGTGTCCATTACGGAATTTATCGTCCGATTTACGGCTGGATCCTGCTTGGCGCGGGCTTTATGCTGCTTTTGGCATTGATGTACGTTAACTACCTGATCGGGGCGATTGCAGCTGCCGAGCGTGCTCGTGGAGTTGAAGCACAGCGCAACCAAAGCGCCATTCTGCAGCTACTGGACGAGTTAGCAGGCTTGTCCGATGGCGATCTGACCGTGCAGGCTTCAGTCACGGAAGATATCACAGGCGCCATCGCCGACTCGGTCAACTTCGCGGTTGACCAGCTGAGAGAGTTAGTCCGGACCATCAACCAAACAGCGGTTCAGGTCGATGATGCGGCTCGGCGTAGTCGTGCGACGGCTACCCATGTGGCACAGGCCAGCTCCCACCAGAGCCACCAGATCGTACAGGCGGGTGGCCAGATTGCAGCAATGACCAAATCGATCGAGCAGGTATCCCTGAACGCACAGCGCTCTGCCGAAGTGGCGCAACGATCAGTGGGAATCGCCCACCGTGGTGCGGATGCCGTGCGTGCCACGATCGACGGTATGAATGCCATTCGCGACACGATTCAGGAAACTGCAAAACGAATCAAAAGGCTGGGTGAAAGCTCGCAGGAAATTGGTGATATCGTCGAGCTGATCAATGATATCGCGGAACAGACAAACATTTTGGCCTTGAACGCCGCGATCCAGGCCTCAATGGCGGGCGAGGCGGGACGCGGATTTGCCGTGGTTGCGGATGAGGTGCAGAGACTTGCGGAAAGAGCCGGAAATGCGACACGGCAGATTGAGACGCTCGTTAAAACGATTCAGGCGGATACCGGAGAAGCCGTGAACTCGATGGAGAAAAGCACGGCTGGCGTGGTCAGCGGTGCACAGCTGGCTGAAAATGCCGGTCGTGCACTTACTGAAATTGAAACTGTCTCGGGCCACATGGCGAACCTCGTTCAAAGCATTTCCGAGGCAGCTAAACAGCAGGCAGCCACTTCCCAGAACGTCACCCGGACCATGAATGTGATTCAGGAAATCACGGCACAGACTGCGGAGGGAACGGAGGCGACTGCCCGAGATATCGGAAAGTTGGCTGATCTTGCAGGAACCCTTCGGCAGACTGTCGCCGGATTCAAACTTCCGGATGAATCATCGGAAACAAATGATGCCTTGACCAGAGAGCCGGTTACTGAGGGACATCCACCTGAACTAAACGAAGAGGTATTTGGTCTGGCGGAACTGTCAGTAGGTTCTTCCTGAAGACAGGAAACTGAACCATGGCCATTCCAGCATCACAGGCGATTCTCTGGGTCAAGGACGAACTTGAGAATTCTCTGGCGCGTGTGCGACTGGGATGGGAATCCTACACGCAGGATCCGGCACAGGCAGAAGCGTTGGAGCGCTGCCTCGACAACCTTCATGAAATCAGGGGCGTGCTTCAAGTCGTAGGGGTCCGCGGAGGAGCATTGCTCACCCAGGAAATTGAACGAGTCATGCGGGCATTAAAAAAGCAGACGGTTCAACCCGATGAATCCATTTTGGAACATCTGACCCGGGCACTTATGCAGTTGCCGATGTATCTGGAACGGGTCGCCGGCGTACGGAACGATTCAGCACGCCTGCTTTTACCGCAGATCAATGCGCTGCGAGCGGCTATCGGCTATTCTGCTTTCAGTGACGAAGACCTGACCATGGCCTTGCGCATTGCCGAACGCGCAGCCAGTGGTACTGAGCAAGACGTGGAGCGTCTTGCGCGCAAATTCCGCCCCCAATTCCAGTCCGCTTTGCTTGCCTTCTATAGTGATCCTTCGAACCATGACGCATTGGGGGTATTGTTGAAGATAGCCGAGCAGCTCGAAGCGGCTGCTCTGACCCCATCAGAGTTCGAACTCTGGTGGCTTGCTGGTGGATTTTTCGAATCCGTGCGGGACGGAGGAATCGCCCCGTCCCCGGTTACCAAACAGCTCGCGGGGCGCATGGACCGTGAACTACGGCATTTGGCACGCGCTGGCGAAAGCAACCATGATGTCCATGAACTGGTCTCTGCACTTCGTAATCAGGTGTTGACCAGCCACTCAAACGGATCGCGTATGACCGCAATCCGAAGTAACCTGCGTGAGAAGCCGAGCGAAGATGAATGGTCTGCCAGTACGGCCGATTTGTCGGGGCCGAGCCAGGCCCTCCTCAGAACCGTCGGTTCGGTCATCCGTGAGGACCTGGGGCGTATCAAGGATCGCGTGGATCTGTACCAGCGAGATGCGCGTAAAGACCCCACTCAACTACAGGCTGCCCAGGAACAGCTCAAGAAAGTCTGTGACACGCTGTCTGTTTTAGGCTTGACTTCCATCAGGGATGATCTCGAAGCCCAACGTACGGTGATGGCACACTATGCTCAGGGCCCAGAGGTTCCGTCGGAAGAAGTCATGTTCCAGATTGCCTCCGTCCTGCTCCAACTCGAAGACCAGCTGGACGAGGAAATCAGCCTCCTTGGAAAGGTCAAACAGCAGAGTGACTCGTCTGCGCAACGGGAAGCTTACGGTCGCGCTCGAAGTCTTGTGATCCGAGAAGCTCTCGTCAATCTGGCGCGTAGCAAGCAGGTCATAGGCGATTTTGTGGCTCATCCAAACCAACCCGAGGAGTTCAGTCGCGCCATCCATCCGCTGCTGGATGAAATCATCTCTGCACTTCGGTTGGCTGAGTTCGAGCCGGTTTCAGGACTCATCATCAGACTGAGAGATGCCCTTAATCCAAATCGTTGGCATGCACCCGGTCAGCGTCTTTCGGTGGCCCTTGCGAATCGTATCGCTGATGCGGTTGTAAGCATTGAATATTGGCTGGAAAACATGCGCCTCAATCGGGGAACGCTCCCGGCTATGCTGGATAATGCAGGTCTTTGCGTAGCCGCGTTAGAGCAGGCGCTCCCGCCTGCTCCATGGGAGAGCTCGGAAGAGACGGAACCCCAAGCGAGGGAGCAAGCCGTCTCATCAGCGATACCCGGAGAAGAGGTATCCAATGCTGAAAGATACGCGAAGGACGAACAGGTACCAGTTGAGTCCGAAACAGAATTTAAGCCGACAATCGCTCGCCCAAGCCCAGCACCCAGTAATGTGCCAACAGCCGAGCCCGAGGTTCTCGCAGTTGTACAAGGATCGGCAGATACGGAAATCATGTCCATCTTCCTGGAAGAAGCGCGTGAAGTGGTTCGAGAGCTTCACGAATTCTATGAAAACTGGCAGAAAAATCCGGCCGATGCGACTTCGCGACTGACGATCCGTAGAGGCTTCCATACACTCAAAGGCAGTGGGAGACTGATTGGCGCGGAGCGATTGGCCGAATATTGCTGGAAAGTCGAATCGCTTCTCAATCGGTTGATTGATTCCACATTACCGGCAACAGCTGATCGTGTCGCTTTTGTGGGTGCATCGATCCAGCTGGTGCCAGGCTTGATCAAGGAACTAGAACAGAAAAAAATTCTTATCATGGATTATGACGACCGGTTCATGCGGGCTGAACGGTTGCTCTCTCCAGCTACAGAAGAGATTCCAGCTCTGGTTCATCCACGAATTGAACGCGCACTCTACGATATTTACCGAACCGAATCTCTCCAGCATATTGCGCTTTTGTCCCAGTGGGTAGCGGACCCTGAAGTCCCGCCTCCTTTTGAAGTTGCGAAGGCGGCCCACACGCTCAGTGGAAGTTCCCAGATGGCACAACTCAGGGAACTGGCACTGCTTTGTGCTCCGCTGGATCACTTCTTCCAGGCGCTTACGATCGAGCCCACAAAGGTGAGTTCGGATGATCTGGAACGCATCGAGACCACGCTCACCCTGGTTAGGGAACTCATTCGAGTATACGGGAACCGTGATCTGCCGATGCCATCCGTCGAACCTGTTCTGACCCGCTGGCAGGCATATGAGACACAGCTTGAGGCAGGCGAACCCGGCTCGATGGTAGCAGTTCCCTCATCAGGAACGGAGTTGCGGACAGAGATGCCTTTGTCCGCTAATCGTCCAGCCGATGATTCCAATCGTGAACTTCAGCTCGTATTTTTGGAAGAGGCGCGAGATCTTCTGGATGAGGCTGATCGCGTGCTGGAGCAATGGCCGGATCACGATGCCACGCCGGAAAATCTTTCGGATTGCATCAGCCAACTGCAGCGCATTTTGCATACGCTCAAGGGTGGGGCACGTATTGCGGATATTCGCGCCATGGCGACGCTATCGCACGACCTGGAATCGGTGTTCGAGTCCATTATTGGAGACCTGGACAAGGTGCCTGCCGGCTCACTTCTGCAATGGACCCAAACGACGATCGGATCGCTCAGACAAATGCTCAACAGCGCGAAAAGCGGAAGACTTCCGCACGAAGATCTGAGGCTGATGACCGGTTTGGCGAGCTTTATGGCGGAACAGGCGCCCATCGAGTCCCTGGAATCACTCGGGGATGAGCCAAGACCATGGGAAGAAGGGCCACTTGCCGGAACGGTTGTAACCGATACACCACGCACGGGGGATACGCGATCGATCGAACCAGGCCAACCCCAGCGGAATGCCGGATCCGCGATGGTTCGTGTACGCGCCGAGCTCCTGGATCAGGCGCTCAATGAAGCAGGGGAGGTCAGTATCTATCGCTCCCGTCTTGAGGTGCAGATCAGCAGCGTATCATTCAATCTGGTTGAGTTGGCTCGGACAGTCGATCGGCTTCGCGAACAACTTCGCCGCCTGGAAATAGAAACCGAAGCGCAGATGCTTGCTCGCCTGCCACAGGACGTACACACCTCGCAGACCGGGTTTGATCCGCTTGAGTTGGATCGTTATACCCGTGTGCAGGAACTCTCCCGAGCATTGGCTGAATCAGCGAACGATCTGTCCAGTCTCGAGAATCTTTTGTCCACATTGATCCGGGAATCGGAGACCTTGCTGCTTCAGCAGGGCCGGATCAATACCGTCCTGCAGGACAATCTCATGCGGGGCCGACTCGTTGCCATCCAATCAATTGAGCCACGGCTACAACGAGTAGTGACTCGCACTGCGACGGATGCTGGGAAACAGGCTCGACTGATCGTGCAGGGAACCGAAGCCGAGCTGGATCGACGGGTGCTTGATCGAATCCTGGCACCGCTTGAGCACATGGTGCGCAATGCCGTGATACACGGTCTCGAGGATCCTGATCAGCGCCAGGCGTCAGGGAAAGACAAAACGGGAGCAGTCACCCTTACTTTCCGGCGAGAAGGTGCCGAGGTTCTGATCGAGGTAGCAGACGACGGTGCCGGATTGAACCTCGCAGCTATACGGGCTAAAGCGATTGAAATGAATCTTGTCCAGTCGGATCAGATCCTTACGGATGATGATCTCATCCAGATGATATTCCGACCCGGATTTTCAACTGCTTCGACTCTGACACAGACTGCTGGACGCGGAGTAGGGATGGATGTCGTAGCTTCTGAAATACGCGATTTGTCTGGAACCATCGAGGTTCTGACAAACCCCGGCCGGGGTACCCGCATCGTGATTCGGCTTCCCTTTACACTTGCTATTTCACAATCTCTGCTCGTAACCGCGGGATCCAGCCAATTTGCGATCCCGCTGCATAGCATCGAAGGCGTGGGACGACTCTCCCGCAAGGAGTACGACAACCTGATGCTACGTGAAAGCCCAGCATATCTTTATGGTGGACACGCCTACCAAGTCATTACCTTGAGTGAAGCAATGGGAGGCGGGCATGCGGAAATCGGTTCTGATGTCGAGACCATTTCCCTGATTCTCGCGCGTGGTGGCGATGATTACCGCGGATTCGCCATCGATGCCATGTCCGGAAGCCGGGAAGTCGTCGTGAAATCCTTGGGATCACAAGTTGCCAGCATTCCTGGAATTTCTGGTGCCACGATTCTAGGCGATGGAAGCGTGGTCTATATTCTGGATCCGGTAGCTCTGGTGCGTGCAGTGCGGCGACGCGGGACATTACAGATCCAAGAGATTGAAGCGAGACGAATCCAGCCGAGACTTCCTGCAGAGCGCCCCCTGGTTCTGGTGGTCGATGATTCGATCACCATGCGTCGCGTATCCCAGCGTTTCCTGGAAAGAAATGGAATCGAGGTGATGACTGCACGTGATGGATTGGACGCGATTGCGGTTTTGTCGGAAAGGAGACCTGATGTGGCGCTCGTCGACATCGAGATGCCCCGCATGGACGGATTCGAATTGTCAGCCTGGATCCGGAATGACGATCAACTTCGCACTCTGCCCATCGTGATGATTACCTCTAGAACCGGAGAGAAACACCGCCTGCATGCCAAGGAAATAGGAGTAAACGCGTATTTGGCCAAACCCTACCAAGAGAAAGAACTTCTTGAAACACTCCACCACCTGAAGCCCGATCGCTTTCTGAGAATCGGCCCCAGCGAATAACCATGCCAGCGTACCCCGAACTTTACTGCCTGTTGGTGCCACTTGAAGGAATGAAGATCATCTTGCCTCGGGAAGTGGTGATAGAGGTCATCAGCCGCGGCCTGCTCACGCCGAGCGAGCAGGGGCCCTCTTGGTTAATCGGGTGGCGAAACTGGAACGATACCCCAATTCCGGTGATCTCACTCGAAGCTTTCGCAGGTTTCAAACACGCGCCACCCGGGCCCAAGAGCCGCCTGGTCGTAGTTCAAGCGCTATCTGGCGTACTGGAACCGGCCCAGTTTGCGCTCATGACACTAGGCTATCCGTATCTTTTGCGTACGACCGATTCTATATTGAGACCTCACGAGGATCACTCTACTCCCAAGGGGTTCATGTGCAGGCTCCATCTAGGTGGTGAACAGCCCTTGATTCCAGATTTTGATGTCATTGAGGCAGAGCTATCCGCCTGGTGCCCGGCCCTGCCTGAGCGTGCGTGAGAGGTTACGGAACGAGGTCACCCCAAAGGGCCTGAATGACACTCAATGCAACGAGTGGGGCCGTTTCGGTTCGAAGCGTTCGGGGACCCAGGCGAATCGCAAGGTACCCTGCTTGAGATGCTTGTTGGCATTCTTCATGCGTGAATCCACCCTCTGGCCCGGCTAAGATGTGAATCGATGTGGAAGGGGGCGTGTACGCACCCAGGTGCTCGCTGGCGTCCGGGCTCAAAATGAAACGGGAATCGCTACCGGTGTCGAGTGCGAGGCATTCCTCCCAAGACAGGGGTGATGTGCAAACAGGTACCCGGGTACGCCCACATTGTGCGGCCGCGCTTTGAGCAATACTCTTCCAGTGCGCGATTCGCGCCGGTTCGCGTCCCGCCGGAAGCCGTGCCTGACTGCGTTGGGCTCGCACAGGCCGGATCCCCAGGACTCCGAGTTCTGTCGCCTTTTCAATGATCCAGTCCATCTTGAGTGTCTGCGTCAGTGCCGGATAAAGCCATATATGCAGGGGCGATTCCCTTGTAGGGAGGGGAACGAAATCGCCTACGCGAATACGCATATGTCTTGGCCGGGGAACCAATAATGACGCTTGATATTCCCGGCCCGCGTCGTCGAACACCTGTAACGGCCGATCCAGAGTGAGTCTGAGCACGTTACGCAGATAATGTATTTGTTCCGGACTGAGGTCATACTCAACGCCGGGCTCGAGATGTCCTGGAAAATAGATTCTGGGTATGCGCACGATTAAAGCCGAGTCACGTGTTCGATCCCTTCGCGAACTGTTTTGCAGAGTGCATCCAGTTCATGTTCCGCGATCACATATGGTGGGATGAGGTAAACCACGTTACCGAGGGGTCTCAGCCAAGCTTCGTGCTCCAGTCCGTAGCGAAACACTTCGATTCCCCTCCGATCTTGCGCGGGGTAGGGAATCTTGCGGGCTCCATCCATGCCCATCTCAATGGCCGCAATTGTTCCCGTGATCCGGACATCACTCACATGCGGATGACCGATCAGAGGTTCCAGGCCTCTTTTCAGCCATTGATGGATTTCACCATTCCGTTCCAGAACGGGCGTCTCATCGAAGCGGTCCAATGTAGCCAAGGCTGCGCAGCATGCGAGAGGATTACCTGTGTAACTGTGGGAGTGCAAGAATGCCATGTTAGACGCATAGTCAGCATAAAAAGCTTGATAAATGGATTCTTGTACCAACAACGCGGCGAGCGGGAGATACCCGCCTGTTAGGCCTTTGGCGGTAATCAGGATATCCGGATGAATGGCTCCTTGCTCGCAGGCGAAAAAAGTGCCCGTCCGTCCCATTCCGACTGCACACTCATCTGCAATCAAGTGGACACCATGGCGATCACAACACTCGCGCAGAAGAGTCAGATACAAAGGTGCGTGCATCCGCATGCCCCCTGCGCATTGAACCAGGGGCTCAATGATCACGGCCGCTATGTGATCTGCTTTTTGTGCGAGAAGTTTTTCCAGGCGTGCGAAGCAGCGACGGGTATAAGCCTCGACCGGCTCGTCCAAGGGACGTTCAAACAGATCGCTGCCTGCGACGCGGAACGAGCGGTGCAACAGGGGCTCATAAGCATCGCGATAAAGCCCGACCGAACCAACTGCCAGAGCGCCCAGTGTCTCTCCATGGTAAGCATTTTCGAACGATACAAAATGATTTTTATTGGGGTATCCCTTGTTTTTCCAGTAGTGAAAGCTCATTTTAAGGGCTGCTTCGACAGCCGCCGAGCCATTATCTACATAAAAACAACGGGTCAAGCCAGATGGTGCACGAGCCAGAAGCCGTTCGGCCAGGCGGATAGCCGGTTCATGCGTCGCGCCGGCAAGGAGCGTATGCTCCAAACGCGACAGTTGGTCGGTGATCGCCTGATTAATAAAAGGGTTGCAATGGCCGAAAAGGTTGACCCACCAGGAGCTGATGGCATCCAGGTACCGGTGTCCCTCGACGTCAAACAGCCAAACGCCGTTTCCTCGTGACAAAGGTATAAGTGGGAGCCACTCATGATCCTTCATTTGGGTGCAGGGATGCCAAATCACGGCCAGATCTC
>JAJZBR010000043.1 GCA_021798795.1 Pseudomonadota bacterium | reverse complement strand
CCCCACGCCATGTCACGAAACAGGAGCGGGGAAACCTGCCTCAGCCCGATCAGGACATAACCTCCGTCGACGCTCGGCGCGAGTACCGCTTGCGCACCGGATCTCAACGCCTGGGCTGCGCCCAAGAAGAGGTCGGGGGTGGGATGCATGAGATCGGTTCCGGCGAGGATGGCGCCCGGGTGATCCCGCAACTGGGTACCGAGCGCATGGGCCATGCGGGAGCCCACATCCTCCCCATCCTGTACCGCGAGAGTGAGATCATAACGCTGCTCCATCCGCCTGAAAAACGGGTGCGAGACATCCGGCAAACCCCAAAGCGAAACCGGACCCACACTCGAGGCGAGCGCAGCCCTGACGGTTTCCTCGGCAAGTGTTTCAGAAAGCCGGGCTGCCTGTTTCGCGCCGAGCGCGGGGATGAGCCGGGTTTTGACCCCCCCGGGCACAGGTGCCTTGGCAAATAACAGGATGGGAATGGGGGGCTTCACAAGACGGAGACGTTCGAGGCTGGCTCCACCGACTCCGGCCTGACCCGTGGGCGACGCCGGAAGGGATCAACGATCATCTGCCAATACCCGAGATGACGCCCATCCTGCCCGGGCAGTCCAATCGGAATCGGATCCGGTGCAAGGGAGCGTGCGGAGTAGGTTCCGAACCACCGATCCCACCAGGGAAAGTTGAAACCGAAGTTCCGATCCAGCTCACCGGGCCAGGCGGAATGATGGATTTCGTGCATGGCGGGAGTCACGATGACCCAGCGCAGGCAGCGATCCCGGATCCCGCCCAGAGCGAGATTGCTGTGGTTGAAAAGCGAAGTCGCATTGAGCAGGATCTCGAAGACGAGGACGGCGGGCGCAGACAGCCCGAGGAGCGCGATGGCGGACAGTTTGATCAGGGATGAAAGCAGGATTTCTCCCGGATGGAAGCGGATGCCACTCGTCACGTCGAGTTCGAGGTCGCTGTGATGGACGCGATGGAACCGCCAAAGCCAGGGGATTCTGTGAAACAGCCGGTGCTGGAGGTAGATCACCAAATCGAGTGCGAGCACGCCCGCAAAAATCCCGGCGAGACGGGGCAAACCGATCCAGGGGAAGAGTCCCTTCCTCCAGGTCGCGGCGAACACAACCAGGCCGAGCGGAATCAGGATCCGCGAGGCGATGGATCCGCTCGGAGCCAAAAGAAGATTGCTCCAGAAGCCCTGCGTCCGGCGGGGGCGGCGCGGCCAGAGTCTTTCGAGAAGGTAAAAGAGGATGAAGAGCCCCGCAAACGAGCCGATACGGATCCAGGCGTCGAAGGTCATGTCCGAGATCCTACTCGACGGGATAGGTTCGGTCGTAGAAGGCCGTCAGGCGACGGGGCGGGATTCCGCAGGCATAGGCCATCCTGAGCAGCCACATCCGGAGGATGAGACGAATCGGATGTTCCAGAATCCAGCGTCTCACCGAAACCGAAACCCGTGCTCCGAGTATCGTGGGAGCCGCCTCCTTTCTGAGCCGTCGCGAAAACTCAATGTCTTCCATGAGCGGAATCTCAGCGAAGCCGCCGAGTTGTTCGAAGTATTCGCGAAGCACCCAAAGTGCCTGATCGCCCGTTGCAATCCGGGTGAGGCGTGCGCGTAAGTTGATGCCGGTTTCGATCAGACGGTAGATGGGATCCGCTGAATCGAGCCGCACCGGGAAGAATCCCCAGACGGGAGATGGATCCCTGTCCATGGACGGAAGCCAGAGCGGGAAATCACCCGGTGGAAGCAGGGTATCGGCGTGGAGAAAAATCAGGATCGCACCGGATGCCGCCCGCGCGCCAGCGTTCATCTGCCAGGCCCGTCCCGGCCGGCTCATGACCACCCGTGTGGCAAAGCGACTGGCAACCTGGATACTTTCGTCCCGACTACCCCCATCGACCACGATCACCTCGTGGCCAAGATGGCAGAGCGGGGCGAGCGCAGTCTCCTGGATTGCAAGCGCCCTCTCTTCGTTCCGAACCGGCATGATGATGGACAACCGGGGCGCGGCCGGTGGATCCGCCCGATCCCGGCACCGCTCCAGCCGGATCGGAGCCCTCATCCCGGCACCCGGGATCCGGCGCCGGGTCCCCATTTTTTCCAGACGCGATAGAGGACGGGCACGAGGCTCAGGGCAATGACGAGGGCCAGGGCCGCGACCGTCTCGGGAGACCAGGGATTGCCCAACCTGAAATGACGGAGGCTCGCGCCGAAGTTGGCGAATACGAAACTGCCTGGAATGATGCCCAGAAACGTGGCCATCGCATAGTCACGCGTCCGGATCGATGTGAGGGCTGGCACCAGGTTGACTAGCCAAAAGGGGAAAAGGGGAATGAGACGCAGCAACAGGAGATAGTTGAAGGCGTGATGCTCGAAGCCCTGTGCAAGCGTTGCAGCCTCGGGATAGCGCTCGAGCCGGCTGCGGATCCACCGCCCCAAAAACCAGCGCACCAGGATGAAAAGAATGAGTGCGCCAGCGGTTGCAGAGCAAACGATGAGACCCGTGCCGAGCCAGCGCCCCAGAAGAAACCCCAGAAGAATGGACAGAAAAATCCCGAACGGCAAGCTGAACAGGGTGGCCGTGAGGTACAGCCCGCCCAGAATCAGAATGGCATCCCACACCTGCCGTCTCACGAGCGCCTGCAAATAACCCATCTCGTTCTCGAGACGTTGCGGCTCGAGCCAAGGCAGCAAGCCCAAGTGAACGGTGAACCCTACGACTGCGATGAGAACGGCCAGTACCGCCAGGCGAAGCCATATCTTCGAGCCCCGTTGCATCAAAAGGCCCGCTCAGCTATTCACGGAATGGCGATCATCCCGATGCGTACGCAGTGCCATCCCCCTCAGCCATGAAGACGCGTCTTGAGCGTGTGCAGAAATCTCTGGACCCGCTCGGCGTTTCTACCGATATCGGACAGCCCGATGCGCGATTCGGAACGCATGTCGACGCGTGTACCCGTAGATACGGCCTGGATTCTTAGCGCCACATCGTCCTTGAAACCAAACCAGCCGGTCCGGGCGACCGCCTCGATGCGACCGGTACCGGGACTCGCAAAAGCCACCTTCCAGCCCCGGTGGCGTACGACGTCGAGTGTTGCGGCATAGACCTCTGCCGGTTTCATGCCCTTGACTATCAGGGGATGGATCGCCGGGTAATAAACCGACTGGACAGTAGCCAAGCAACGGGGTGACCAATGTTTACAGTTTCGCACCACGCGTGCGGCATGGGGGTTCCTGCGCCCCCGTCCCCGGGTCGCGAACCCGGTCACGGCTTCCTGCTCAATCTTGCGCGAGCGCGCATGGCCTCCTCCGTAGATAGGCGTATTCGGAAGGTGGCTGAGACGGGGCAGCAGCGCGGTGAACGCCGGAGGGTGGGTGAAGTCGGTCGTGATGTCATGGATGGGCGGGACGGCTTCAGCCTTCTGCAGCCAGTAGTAGGGAACACCGAAGGTCAGGATCCCGCCGATCGTGAACACAAGACTCGCCATTGCGAGCCGCGAACGGTGGCTGAAAAATGCGACCCCGGCGCTGATCACCCCGAACACGAGTGCGAGGATGCCCGCATAAGCGCCATCGGTGATGGACTGGAAGGCCATCCCCAGAGAGAGGACCTTCATCCGGTAAAACGGACCCGGCAACACAGTCAATACCAGGGCCACAAGAGCCAGCAATCCGGCGATTACGGTCAACCAGAAAGCCGTCGACTTCTGGCGGGCCGGCGCATGTTCAGTGGTCATGGCGATACCTCCAGGGTGATGGATCTTATCTTACTCCTCGGCCGAGGCCTCACGGGATGGAGTCGGATCCGTTTCGCTCGGGCCCGGCATCTCCGTACGGACCACCCGAACCCGAACGATCCGGTGGGTCTGCATCGCCTGGATCTCGAACCGGTATCCCTCAAACGTGCAGACATCCCCGGCTTGCGGGATGCGGCCAAACGCCTGGAGCAGAAAACCGGCGAGCGTATGGTAGCTTCGACCCTCGGCTTGCCCAAGGGCAGGCAGTTTGAGCAACTCCGCCACCCGTTCGAGCGACAACTGTCCGCCGAGAATCCATGCGCCGGGCGCCTCTTCGACCACTTCACCCAACCGTGCCGCATGCGAGGGCAAAAGCCCCACAATGGCTTTGAGCAGGTTGTAACGCGTGACCAGTCCCTCAATGTCGCCATACTCGTCGACGATAAGCGCGAGATGCTGCGCTTCCCGTTCGAGGAGCTCCCATAGCCCCAAGGGGGAGGCGGTACTGGGAAGATAGAGTGCCGGGCGCAGAAGCCGCGGGATGGAAGCTGGTTCAAGCGCAAGGTTGCGTCTTACGAAATCCCTGCGATCCAGCACACCCAGAATATGCTCGAGCCCGTCACGGCATACGGGAAACGAGTTATAGCGCGACTCCATGACCACCTGGCGGATGAGCTCGAAGGGCGCGTTGAGATCAATCGCTTCGATGTCAACACGAGGGGTCATGATGGGCGTCAAATCCTCTTCGTCCAGTTTGAGCACGTTCGTGACGAGGGCAGGCTCGAAGGGTGCAAACACCCCGGCGAGACTGCCCTGCTCCATGAGTGCGCGCAACTCGTCGGTCGTGATCGTGGGATCCTGATCCCCGGGCTTCTTCGTAACCCAGCCGAGCGCTGCATTGCTCAAATGGTTCAAGGCGTTCGCGATCGGGGAAACCAGCCCTGCGAGCAGATGCAGGGGGCGCGCCACCCAGAGGACGGCACGTTCCGGATTGAGGAGCGCGAGCCTTTTCGGAATGAGTTCGCCAACCAGAATCGACAACAGCGTGATCCCGGCCACGAGACAGGCGGTACCGAGCCCGACTGCGGTGGCGGCAGGAATCGGTAGCGACTGGAACCAACGCGTGAACGTACGGGCCAGGCTCTGTTCGCCAAAGACACCGACCAGGATGGTGATCGCAGTGATGCCGATCTGGATCGTTGGGAAAAAGCGTCCCGGTTCGGCAACCAGGGCCAATGCTGCCTTCGTGCGCCGGATCTTGTGCCGGTCGGATCGCCCCAGCCGTTCGATCCGGGTGCGACGCGCGGACACGATGGCCATCTCAGCCATCGAGAACCAGCCGTTCAGAAGGATCAGAAATATGAGAATCAAAGACGCGATCATCGAAGGTAATCCGGATCTTCTACCCGGTGAAGCAGAGAAGCGTCGACACCGCACACCGGGGCAGGCGCGGCACTTCCCTCCGACCAATCCGTGCGGCGGATTGGAAACCGATCAGGGAACGATTCGGAGACCGCTCTGCCACTGGGTCAGATTTCGATCATCTCGAAATCTTCCTTTCCCGCGCCACAATCCGGACAGGTCCATTCTTCGGGAACCGCTGTCCATGGGATCCCTGGCGCAAGACCGGATTCCGGGTGCCCCTTGGATTCGTCGTAAATGAAACCACATATCACACACATATAAACTTTCATGCGGCAATCGTTCGTCGGGACCTTGCTCTCTCGGCACATCTGGTTTATTTTCCCACGTTTGAACGGTAAAAGACAGCCGACAGGTGGTGACGATGCCCCATCCCCAAGACCAGACAGCGCTTTTCATCGGCGGCCATGACCCGAGCGGGGGCGCGGGGCTCACAGCTGACATCCAGACGGCGAGCACACTCGGCATCCATCCCCTGACCCTGGTCACGGCGCTCACGGTTCAGGACACCGGGAATGTCGAACGGGTCGAACCCCTGGACCCCGACTGGTTCGAGGCCTCTTTCCGGAAGGTCATCTCGGATATGCGTCCGGCAGCCATCAAGGTCGGACTCTTGGGCTCCCCTGAACTCGGGGAACGCCTCGCCACGCTTCTCGAGAACACGCATCCCATCCCCGTGGTCCTCGATCCGGTCTGGAAGGCTTCGGGCGGTTTTCTCCTCGCCCGGGATGGCTGGGCGGAGATCCTCCGCGATCGATTGGTGCCCACGACGACCCTCCTGACCCCGAACACAACCGAACTTCGCACGCTCGTCCCCTCTACCCCCTCAACCGATGAAGCAGCAGGAATACTCCTGTCACTCGGTGCCGGTGCGATCCTCGTCACGGGGGGTGACCAAGACCTGGAACAACCCTACGTCACATCGATCCTCTATACAGCAGATGGCGAAACCGAACGCTGGAACGACGTTCGCCTCCCGGGAGCCTTCCACGGCAGCGGGTGCACCCTCGCAGCTGCCTGTACGTGTTACTTGGCACGCGGCGACCCACTCAAAATAGCCGTGCGTCAAGCTCTACGCTGGACCCATCAGACGCTGGTCAAGGCCTTGGCCATCGGTCGGGGGGGGCGGATCCCGTTGCGGGGGGGGCGGCGCTCTTGAAACTGAACGGACGAGGGCCCTACCTCATCGTGGATCCCCAAGGCCGCAGCCGGACGTGGCTCATCGCCGAACTCGATGCGGTCATCGGCTCCGGCGCGAAGCTGGTACAACTGCGTGACAAAAGCCCATGGGGATCCGAGTCTCGAGATTTTGCGGAACGGGTCCTCGCCATCTGCCGCAAAAGACAGGTGCCACTCATCATCAACGACGATCCCATTCGGGCACAGGCAATCGGAGCGGACGGCGTGCATCTCGGGCGTTCGGACCCGAGCATCGGTTACGCCCGGGGACTGCTCGGCGAGCAGGCGATGATCGGCGTCTCAGCTTATGACGATCTCGAACGAGGGTGCGCCGCAATCCAGGCGGGGGCGGATTATGTCGCCTTGGGCAGTATCTATCCGTCACCAACCAAGCCCCAAGCCGTTCGGATCCCGCTCGATGTCCTCCGGAGTGCACGATCCGCGATGACCGCGCCGATCTGCGCCATCGGCGGGATTCGTCCGGACAACGCCCGAGCCGTCATCCAGGCGGGCGCGGATTGGCTCGCGGTGCTCTCCGGTGTATGGGACGCGCCGGACCCTGTGGAGGCGATGCGATCGCTTGCCCAGGCATTTGAGGCGGATCAGGCGAAGCCTTGGGTCCGATATCCCGGACCTGCCGGGTGAGACTCAACCGAGAAGCCAGTTCAGCCAGATCCCGATCACGATCATCGGCACCAGGGCCAGAAGCGCAACGAACCGATCACGGCGGGTTGCCCGGTCTTCTTTCTCCCAGCGGAACAGGACGCTTCCGATCACGAATGAGAGTACACCGGTCAGGATGAGTCCCAAAAGCTCGGGCCAGATGCTCCATAACGAAACCCGGTGGAGCAGAAGGCGGTTGAAGGAGAGCACCATGAGTGTCGGCGGCAGAAAGCGACCCAGCCCCCGGATGAAGGGCGGCAGGCTCTGGGACGAGACCGATGCTCCGGAAAAGAACAGGAAAACGATGAACAATAGCTGGAACACGATCTGGGCTTCCTGCATGTTGTTCATGACACTCGCCACAACCATCCCGAGACTCGCGATCGAAAGCGCGCCAATCGTATAGACAATCCAGAGATTCAGGATCGATGTCGTGAGCGGCATGTGGTAGAGCAGACAGGCCAGCGCCAGCATGAGTGCGCCCACGAACAAGGACACGATGTAGATTGACAACAAGCGGGAGAGAATCCACTGCTGCGCCGTAAGCGGAGTCAGGTGGTAGGGCCGGAGCATGCCGCGTTCGCGCATCATGACGGTCGTGGCGCCGTTGCCAAAGAGGCCGCTGGTCAATGCCATGAGCGTGAGCACCGGCCCCAATACCTTCGCGACCGCGTCGGGTTCGCCGTGCGCGAAAATCCCGGCATACAGGAAAAAGAATCCCATGGGAAACACGATGGTGAAAAAAAACGCGATGGGCGTCCGCCAAGACAGCTTGAGGGAGTTCCAGGTGAGTTTCGCGATGGCTTTCATGCGTCGATCCGGCTTCCGGTGATGGTCAGGTAGGCTTCCTCGAGAGAAGGCCGCCGGATACGCGCCTCCTCAAGACCGATCCCCTGTTGGCTGAGATACAGCACGAGATCGACCAGCAGGCGTTCCCCCTGGCTGCCATGGAAGCGGTAAACCGGCTGGCCGTCCCCATTCGTGACTGCATAGGCGAAACGGGTCTGCAGTTGTGATTTCTCGGCCGGAGTGAGCGACCGATCCAGCGTGACTTCAAGATTTTCGCCCTCGGTATAGCGCGCGATGAGTGCCTGGGGCGTATCGATGGCATGGACGCGACCCCGGAAGAGGATCGCCACCCGCGCGCAGAGTTTCTCTGCCTCCTCAATGTAATGGGTCGTGAGCAGAAGGGTCTTCCCCAGCCGGCTGAGCTCGAGGATGACCGCATGGAGTTCGCGCCGGATCTGCGCATCGAGTCCGGTCGTCGGTTCGTCCAGAATGACGAGATCGGTGTCTCCGACGAGCGCCAGGGCCAGGGCCAGCCGCTGTTTCTGACCACCCGACAGCTGCTCATAAAAAGTGTTTCTCTTGGCGGCGAGACCAACCAGATCCAAAAGTTCGTTGATGTCACGGGGATGGGGATAAAGTGCCGCAAAAAGATCGAGCAGTTCGAAAACCCGGATCTTGTCCTGGAAAGGCGAGATCTGCAGTTGGCCCGAGATGAGTTCGCGGATCCGGCGCGGGGCGAGCTCCGGGTCCACACCCATGATATGGACGCGGCCCCCGTCGCGGTGCTTGATTCCAAGCAGGATCTCAACCAGCGTGGTCTTGCCCGCGCCATTCGGACCGAGCAGGCCGAAGATTTCACCCCGCCGGACGGAAAAGGTCCCATCGACGAGCGCCGGATTGGAGCCATAAGACTTGGTGACTCCGGAGAGCTCGAGCGCCCACTCCGGGCTGGCAACCGCTTCGGTTTGCAACGAAAAGTATCCTCCCCACGATCGCTTATGATAAATAGAACGCACTCTACCGTCAAAACGAGACCCAAACCGATGCCCGTGACCGAACCCTCCCGCGAGACCGATCAGGAGCGCCTCGCTCAAGCGCGATCCGTTATTGCCGGCGGAGTCAACTCGCCGGTCCGGGCCTTTCACGGTGTCGGAGGCACGCCGGTCTTCATCACAGGCGGTGAGGGTGCCGAGCTCATCGCAGCCGATGGAAGCCGCTATATCGACTACATCTGTTCCTGGGGCGCCCTGATCGCAGGACATGCCCATCCTGCGGTTGTGGCAGCGGTTTCGCAAGCCGCCCGGGGTGGCCTCAGTTTCGGTGCACCGACACCCGGAGAAACCGAACTCGCCCGCGTGCTCGTCACCCGGGTCCCGAATGTTGAACGCGTCCGCCTCATGAGCTCGGGAACCGAGGCCACGATGAGCGCGATCCGCCTGGCCCGGGCGATAACCGGACGCGATCTCATCGTGAAGTTCGAAGGTGCCTATCACGGACACTCGGATGGCCTGCTCGTTAAGGCCGGATCCGGCGCGCTCACCTTCGGTCATCCGAGTTCGCCCGGCGTACCGTCCGCCGTAGCCCAACTCACCCGTGTCCTCCCATTCAACGATGCCCGGGCGCTCGAGGGATTCTTTCAGCGGGAAGGCGACGCCGTAGCTGCGGTACTCGTCGAGATCGTGGCGGGAAACATGGGCCTCATCCTCCCCGAGCCGGAGTTTCTCGAAGCGCTCCGGCGTCTCACCCGGGATTCGGGAGCACTCCTCATCGCAGATGAGGTGATGACCGGATTCCGCGTGGGCCCCAAAGGTGCCCAGGGACGCTACCAGATCAACGCAGACCTTGTGACACTGGGCAAAATTATCGGTGGCGGACTGCCGATCGGCGCCCTGGGTGGCGCGGCGGGCTATCTTGACCAGCTGGCTCCTGATGGGCCGGTCTATCAGGCCGGAACCCTCTCGGGCAACCCGCTCTCCGTGGCAAGCGGGCTCGCGACACTTGCAGTCGTTGCGGACCCGGCCGTATACCAACACCTGGAAAGCCTGACTGCCCGGCTGGCACAGGGGTTGCTCGCACTCGCCCGAAGGGCGGGCATCGGAATCACGGTGCCCCATGCTCCCGGCATGTGGAGCATCTTCTTTTCACCCGAGCCGGTACATAATCTTGCAGAGGTCTACCAGACTCGGCGCGAAGACTTCGCACGGTTCTTCCACAGCCTCAAGGACCAGGGTATCCTCCTGCCTCCCTCCCCCTTCGAATCGGCTTTCATCTCACTCGCCCATGAGGATCGCCACATCGATCGGACCCTTGAGGCGGCCGAGATCGCGTTTCGCGCCCTCATGGGCTGACGGTGTTACAAAACTCACTCCAGCCGTTCATCCAATGGGTCAGCCTGCACCCGATCTCTGGAATTGCGGCAACCTTCGCGATCGCGTTCTGCGAAACCCTGGCTTTTGTGGGATACACCGTACCCGCGGTTTTCCTGCTTTTCGGTATCGGCACGCTCATCGGGAGCGGACTTTTGCCTTTCTGGCCCGTCTTCGGAGCAGCCGTTTCCGGAGCCTTTTTGGGGGATGGGGCAAGCTATCTCCTCGGCCGTTTCTTCCGCGGGCATGGTTCGCGTTTCGTTGAACATCGCGGAATTCATACCAATCTGGCGCGCGGGCAACGATTCTTCCAAAGCCACGGAGGGAAAAGCATCATCATGGGGCGCATGATTGGCCCCCTGCGTCCAATCGTTCCGGTCGTATGCGGCCTGTCCGATTTCCCGATCCTCCGATTCGTTGTCATCGACACTCTGGCCTGCCTGATCTGGGCACCCGTCTATCTCCTGCCCGGGATGGTATTCGGTGCCTCAGTGGATCTCGCGGCCGCCGTGAGTATCCGGCTTGCCATCCTTTTGCTTGCGAGTGTGACGGCCTGCTGGATCCTCATGGCACTACTCCGCCGCGGGCTCCATCTTCTCGCCCCCCTCGAAACCCGTCTGCTCAAGCTCTGGCTCAAAATGTGGGAGGGGGCACCATCCTGGACGGGATGGAGTCGTCACGCGAACGAGGGAGAGGACCAGAGCGGTGTCCCCTTGCTGGCTTTGGTCGGCCTCCTCCTCGTTGGGGTACTCTGGCTCACGAACCGCCTCATTCAGACGTTCGCCGGAGAACCCTGGCCTGGTTTTTTCGACGCCTTGGGTATCGAAGCCGCATCCCGGATTCCCATGACCGCCCTTCAAGGGTTCGCAACGCTCCTGGCATCGTGGGTCACCCCGGTTGGCTGGGGGTTCTTCAGTCTGGTCACGGGGCTACTGCTCTTGCTCCGAAAATCTTATTCGGCCGTGCGGTATCTGTTTGCAGCCGTGCTGTTCGGGTTCGTTTGCGATTTCCTGCTGGGCACCTCGCTCAGCCACTGGAACACGAGTTTCTTCTACCCGAACAGTATTGCGGGAGCCCTCGCAGTCTATGGCGTGAGCGCTGGTATCGGCGGCAGCGGCATGACCAGAAACCGACGCCCATGGTTTTATCTCGGGTTTGCCATCCCGGTCCTGGCCTCCCTCCTGGCCTCCTTCCTGATCGGTACGCTTTGGCTTGGCAATGCCCTCGGAACAGGACTGCTCGGCCTCATCTGGGCGATCCTCCTGATCATCGCGTTTCGCCACCACCCCCATGTTGAGCCACCCCAAAAGAGTCTCCTCCTGCTTTTTTGGATTACGCTTGCAATCATGATTGCAGTGGCTCGCTGGGGCGGCTTCGCCCTACCGGAAAGACTGGCCGTGAGACTGCCACGCGCGATGTGGCTCAGCGGCAACTGGCCCGAAATCAATCCTGCACGGAAGAACGGGCGTGAGGTGCCAAACGGCTTCAACGTGGAGTACGCCGGTCGTCTTGCCGCTCTCAAACGCGAGCTGTTGCACGCAGGCTGGCGCCTGCCACCACCACTCACACCCCAAAATGCCCTCTCCTGGCTCCTGACCCGCCCACCGGTGACACGCCTGCCACTTTTCCCGAGCCTGCATCACGGACGGTTCCCAAAACTGGCCTTGCTCGATTCGTTGTCCATCCACGCACGTCACCAAACTGAATGGGTTCTGAGACTCTGGAAGAGTTCCTATGTGCTCGAGCCGGGACACGCACGACTCTGGATTGGCCAGGTGGGACAGTTCGCATCGTCCGAGCACCTGTCACTCGTGACGCTCCCACGGAACCAGGGGATCCCGCGACGCGGCATCGACCTTCTCGTGCGTGCGCTCCGCCACAATACCCGTTATCGGTTGCGGATCCGGTCGATCCACGATCGGCCGGTTCTCCTCATCGCACATCGGAGAGCGCCCGCCGCAGGTGACTGACCTCAACCGGGCCGATCGGGCCGGGATCAGGCTTTCCTCCGCGGGAGCCACCCGTCACGCGCCCCGCGCGCCGTATCCAATTACCGGACCCGGCGAGCGGGCGCGACGTTTTTCATCATCTCGCAACCAGCGCCGGAATATGATCAGCGCCCCTCCAACATGCACGAGCGATCCCGGAATCCAGAGCAGGAGCCCCCCGAGTTGCTGATCAACCGTCTCGGCCAGCCCCCAATCCGGGCTGGTCAGGTTGTACACCGGGTAAAGATCCCGGCTGGTCATTGTTAGGTAGGCTGCCACGACGATGAAGAAATTCATGAGGATCATGAGAATCAGGAAATGAAGGAGATAAGCCCGTGGGCTCCGGTTGCGTGGATCGAGCACCATCCACCAGAAAAAGAGTCCGACCGTAAGGAGTGTGAAATGGCAGAGATCGTCGATCGCGCCCGAACGTACGGTGGCATCGAATGGGTGGGGCAGGAGCCAGAATCCGCATACGGAGGCAAACAGAAGAGCGGCCACGACCGGATGGATCAGAAAGCGGTACAACCTCTGAACGCCCCGGTTCCGTGCCACTGGAACAAACATCCGGTGCCGGATCGACTCCGGCATGCCGGCCATGAGAGGAGCCAAGGGTGCGCCCAGCGCAAGACAGAACGGGACGATCATCTCGAGCAGGAAATGCTGGAACATGTGATCGACGAAGAGCGTATCGGCGAGGGTATCAATCGGCGGGACAACCGCGAGAAACCCGATCAGGATCCCGGCATACGTCAAAGCCTGACGAGCGCGCGGGACCGGATGAATGTGGAAGGCGAGTCGCCCGACTCCCCTCCGATACCAGAGCAGCATGGCAAGTGTGAGCAGCGCCATCCACCAGGGCCAGATGCCGCGTGGAGGGAACAGGAGATCGATCAGGCTCATCGTCGGATTCCATGCCGACCGGAACATCGTCATGGATTCTGGGTACGAATCAGTCTAGCAGATGTTCGCGCAATCCATTGAAGATCCGTTCGCGCTCGCCGGCAAAGTCTCCGTTGCTCAGGAAAACGACCCGATCACCCGGGCAGATCAGCGAGAGCAGCATGGGGAGGATCTGGGTTGCCCGATCGAGGATCCGGGCGCGTTCATCGAAGGCATCCTGTATGTTCCAGTTCAGTCCGGGATCGTAGACCACGACGGCCTGGGCGTCCGAGAATGCGTCTTTCAAGCGCGCGGCATGAATACCTTGCTTCATCGTATTCGAGCGCGGTTCGAAAACGGCAACCACCCGGCCTGATCCGAGCCCCGCACGGACACCACCCAGCGTTGCGCGTATCGCTGTCGGGTGGTGGGCAAAGTCATCGTAAACCGTGATGCCCCGCCCGGCCGCAACGATCTCGAGCCGGCGGGCGACCCCTCTGAAGCTCGCGAGCGCCGGCGCGAGCCGCATGGCGTCTACTCCGGCAGCCTCCGCCGCACCGAGCGCAGCCAGCGCGTTGGCCAAGTTGTGCAAGCCGGATAAATCCCAGGTCACGGGACCGAGCGTACGACCGGCCAAGTTCAGCCGGAAACGGTTCGATGCCGGATCCAGACTCTCGGCGAGCCAGGCGTCCTCACCACCCAGAATCCGCGTGAGCGGGGTATAAAGACCGCGTTCGAGTACACGAATCAAGGCCGGATCCTGTCCGTTGACAACGATTCGTCCCGCCTGGGGCAGGGTGCGCACCAGTTCGTGAAAAACCTGCTCCAGACTCTCGAGATCAGGGTACAGGTCAGCGTGATCATGCTCCAGGTTGTTGAGCACGAGAATCCGGGGCCGGTAGTGCAGAAACTTGGGGCGTTTGTCGAAAAATGCCGTGTCATATTCATCGGCTTCGACGACGAACCAGCGGCCGAGACCGAGACGGGCCGAGACGGGAAAGTTCAGGGGGACCCCGCCCACCAGAAAGCCGGGATCGACCCCGGCCTGATCCAGGAGATGGGCCAAAAGCGCCGCTGTCGTGGTCTTGCCGTGGGTGCCGGAGATGGCAATGACGCGGCGGGTCCGGAGTACTTCCCGGAAAAGCCAAGCGGGTCCGGAATCAAAGTCGACTCCGAGATCGAGTGCCGCCTCGAGTTCCGGGTTGCCGCGCATGATGACATTCCCCACCAGCACAAGATCTGGCGCGGGATCGAGATGGCTCGGATCGTAGCCTGCGTACAGCCGGACTCGCGCCTGCTCGAGTAGCCGGCTCATGGGAGGCATAAACTGGCGATCCGAACCCGATACTTCGTGCCCCAGTTCGGATGCGAGCTGGGCGATTCCAGCCATGAACGTGCCACAGACACCGAGGATATGAATGCGCATGGATTCGCGCCCAAAGAAAGGATCCGTTGAGATTATAGGAGGGTCTCGGAAGGGGAGCCATCTGCCCCCCGCGGAATCCG
The DNA here is from genome assembly GCA_021798795.1 of Pseudomonadota bacterium. Lineage (GTDB taxonomy): Bacteria > Pseudomonadota > Gammaproteobacteria > JAKAQQ01 > JAKAQQ01 > JAJZNM01. Next base: position 1,921 of record JAJZBR010000043.1, on the reverse strand, counting down.
GATGCGCGAGACGGGTATCCTCTCTGCGATCAGCCCGGCGCCTCACCCCAATGTTCCTGGCAGGCGGTCAGGACAGACCGGACTTCAAGATTCCGGATACAACGGGCGTGGTAGCCGGGCACCGGACACCGGTAGCGATTACACGCAAGATTGCAGTCGCCCGAACTCAGGTTCCGCACCCATTCGTAGGATGCGCGCCAGTAGGGTGCCGACGAACCGGTCAGCACGATCGTCCGCCGGCGGTAGGCCAGCGCGAGGTGCATGATGCCCGAGTTGTGGCAGATGATCCCGGTTGCCCGGGCGATCACCCGTTCAAGCTGCCAGAGTGGCCACTCCGTATGCACGCTCATCCGATGGGGGATGGACAGGGATTGCGCCAAGGCATTCAAGCCTTCGTATTCATTCGGACTGCCCACGAGCCGGATCCGCCAACCGACGCCTGCCAACGTCTTGAGCAGTATCCGCCATTCAGTGAACGGCCAGGCCGTGGTCTGCCATCCGATTTTGCATCCAGGGTGGGCAACGAGATAGGGTTCCGCGGAAGGCTCCCGATCGATCCCGTCCACGGGAGCGGGGAACAGGGGGAGAGATCCGTAGCTGGGCGGCGGAGTCTCAGCCCACCCCATTTGGACGACATCGCGAGCGATGGCATCAGCCAGAAAGCGGGGTTCCCGAGCTCGATGGAAAGGCCCGCTCCGATCCGCCGCGACGGCGCGGCCCAGCCAGCGGCTGCGCCAGGTATTATGCGGACCCCAGTAGACGCGGTCGAAGTGACCGGCCCGACGCACCGCCCGCAATGCCGCAATGGGCGCTGCCGGCAAGCGCAGGAGCGGGATGGGCAGACCCATGGCTGACAGGGGATCCAATCCTTCGTGCACACGGGTCATGTAGAGCGGAGCCGGCCAGCCGGGCTGGCACGCCGCTTCGAGCAACGGGCGTATGACCAGGACATCGCCCAGTCCCCCACCCCAGATGATCGCAACTCTTTCCGGAGTCATCGCGTAGAACCAGGGCTGACCGGAGGAGGATCGGGTGGGCGGGCGAGGTGGAACGCGGCTGCGACAAGGCCCCTCCACGGGGTGAGACTGCGCTTCCGGAGACTGCGTATGGTTGCCCGGATCGGAAGACTCAGCGCCCGTCCCATATAGAACAGCCAGCGTTCATGGCGGTGGTCTGCAAGTTTCCCGGCAAGGAGAAGATGCCCGCGCACGATGTGGTATTCGTAGAAGAGGCTTCCGTTCTGTGAGGCGGCATTGCCTTCGTGCCGGTATCGGGCGTCCACCTCGATCAACGGGAAACCCAACCGGCTGGCTCGCCACGAGAGCTCGACATCCTCTCCATAAAGAAAGAAATCAGGATCAAACAGATGGGGGGTGGTGCAAGAGGCGGGAACCAGGATGCAGGCCCCATTGAGATAGGGGAAAGCCCCCCACGCGGGACGCGACAGGACCAGCCCGAACAGGCGGTGATACCAGAGTCTCGAGACGCCCCCCCGCATGCTGGCGAGCGGTGCCACCAATGCGTTGCGCCCGTTTGCTTCAAACGTCTCGACCATCCTCGAGATCAGGTCAGGGGTTGCGCTCGCGTCATTATTCATGATCCAGTAGGCATCCCAGGCTTGCTCCATCCGTGCCCGATCCAGACCGAACTGAATGCCGCGGGCGAAGCCGAGATTCGTGGGCGGGGTGAGCATCCGAACCGGTGGATGGCAGGTCGTGTCCTCGCCCAACTGGAGCCGGAGTTGAGCCAACGCCTGGGCGTCACAGGAATTATCGACGATATAGATTTGCCGGATGGGCTCGCCGAGGCTCGCCACGCAGCGGGCCGTGAGATCCATGCGACCGTAGCTCAATACCAGAGCCGCAAGGGCGAGGGGCCGTGGCAATGGCTGCGACACGCCGGATCGTTCGATACTCATGTG
>JAJZBR010000042.1:14078-16703 GCA_021798795.1 Pseudomonadota bacterium | reverse complement strand
GGGCTCAAGCTGAATCACGAGCATGCCTTGGATGCATTTCTGCGGGCACTCGAGGATCCGGCGAATCCGAGCTATCACCACTTCCTTACCCCTGCCGAGTTTACCCATGCATACGGGCCGACTCGCGCTCAGGTCTCCTCTGTCGAAGGCTACCTCCGGAGCGAGGGAGTTGAAGTCACGGGCGTGTCACGGAACCGGCTGCTCATCCATACGCAGGGTGCGGCTCAATCCTACGAGCACGCACTCGGTGTGGTCCTGAACGACTATACCTATCATGGCCGGACGTTTTACGCACCCTCCCATGATCCGGTCGTGCCCCTCGCCATCTCCGGATTTGTCCAGTCGTTCATCGGACTTTCCGATGCCGCGATCATGCGGCCGATGATCATCCGGGCACCGGTTGTGGCAAACGTTCACCCAACCGCCTCCTCAACGCCCTCCGGCTATTCGCCCGAGCAGATTGCGACCGTGTATGACTGGCCTTCGATCACGAATACCGCGAATGGTTCGGGGGTCACGATCGCCAATGCAACGGCAGAGAGCACGAACCTTTCGGTGAGTGATCTCGATACCTTCTGGAACCAGTATGGACTCCCGAACCATACGGTCACGGTCATTGCGGTCGATGGTACGACCCGGTCGACGGGCGGCACCATCGAAACCACGATCGACGAGGAGCGCAGTGGTGCCATGGCACCCGGCGCGACCCTCCTGGTTTACGACGCCGACAGTGCAACCGACCAGGACTTCACCGATACCTATAACAAGATCGTGACGGATAACACGGCAGAGGTCATGACGACGAGCTGGGGTGAACCCGAGGCCGATGCTTCCTCCACGACGCTTTCTACGGATGATGGCATCTTCAAACAGGCTGCAGCCCAAGGCATGTCGGTTTTTGCCGCAGCTGGCGATAACGGATCCTCGGATGGGACCAGCAACTCGGATACGGCGGACTTCCCTTCCTCCGATCCCTATGTGCTGGCTGCCGGTGGCACCACACTCACCCTCACGAGTAGCGGAACCCGCTCCAGCGAGATCGCCTGGAGCAGTGGCGGCGGCGCCGAGAGCAGCGTGTTCAGCGAGCCGTCCTGGCAGGTCGGCAATGGCGTGCCCCAGAATGGTTTCCGTAACACGTCCGACCTCGCGATGGATGCCGATCCCAATACGGGATACTCGGTATACGAGGGAGGCAGCTGGAGCGTCTACGGTGGCACGAGTTTCGTGGCGCCGCAGCTTGCCGGCCTCTGGGCGGATGGCGTGTCGGATGACAGTGGCACCCGCCTGGGACAGGCCAACCAGGCCGAGTATGGCGTTGCCAACTCGAGCAACTACGCGAACGACTTCTACGATGTCACCTCGGGCAGCAATGGCGCGTTCAACGCCGGAGTCGGCTGGGATCATCCAACCGGATGGGGGACGCCAGTCGCGACGAACCTGATCGCGAACATCGTGACGCCGACCGGGGGTGGCGGGGGTGTTGCCGCGCCGACGGCGAGCAATGGTTCCGTCACAACGAGTGAAAACACGGCAGTTTCCGGCACGCTTTCGGCGAGTGGTCCGAGCGGCGCTGCGCTCACCTTCGCGATCGTGAGCCAGCCCGCGAACGGGACGGTCAATCTGACCAATGCCTCGAGCGGCGCGTTCACCTATACGCCGAACTCCGGCTTCACGGGTAGCGATTCGTTCACCTTCGACGCCTCTGACAGCGGTGGCGCATCGAACACGGCGACTGAATCCGTAACGGTGAATGCACCTGCCGTGGCGGCTCCCACTGCCTCGAACGGTTCCGTGACCACCCCTGAAAACAAGGCGGTCTCGGGAACGCTTTCGGCGAGTGGTCCGAGCGGCGTTGCGCTCACCTTCGCGATCGTGAGCCAGCCCGCGAACGGGACGGTCAATCTGACCAATGCCTCGAGCGGCGCGTTCACCTATACGCCGAATACCGGCTTTTCCGGAACCGACTCGTTCACGTTCGACGCCTCAGACAGCGGTGGCACTTCGAATACGGCGACCGAGACGGTCACGGTGAATGCCGTTTCGACGGGACCGTGTCCGTCGGGTTATGTCTCCTATACCGGTACGCTTTCCGGCAGCGGGGATTACGCCTACCAGCCCAATGACAACTACTACTACGCCAATGGCGGAAACGAAAACGGGCTTCTCTATGGCGCCTCGGGAACCAACTTCCAGCTCTATCTCTACGAATGGGATCCCTACTTCGGCTGGATCAACGTGGCGGCCGGAACCGGATCGGGTGCGGATCAGAGCGTAACCTATGACGGCAACTCCGGTTATTACGTCTGGCTCGTCTATTCCAACACTGGCGCGGGCGGCTACACGTTCTGCCTCAACTATCCCGGACAGGCCAATGCGGTCCGGGCATCGAGTGGGGTACCGCAGGGCTTGCCGCAAAACCCGAAAGGCACCGCTCGCGGGACCACCCCAACGAGTGGCGGATCGGGCGCCATGGGGCTTTTTGCACTCATCCTGCTGGGTGCACTTGCGCTCTCACGCTTGGTGCAAACCAAAGCCCAGTCCTGAATCGCATCTGATTGAACCTCATCGGGCAGACCAAAAGGTCTGCCCGATTTTTTGCTGGACAGGCATCGAATACGCATGTAC
>JAJZBR010000042.1:0-13978 GCA_021798795.1 Pseudomonadota bacterium | reverse complement strand
GCGGGAGTCGATCCCGCGCTTTCCAGTCATGACGCAGACCCAGATGATTTGAGAGTTGTCGCATGTCTGAAATGCGGCATATGCGCATTCACATCCTTGTACGGATACAGGTATTCCGGGATACCTGATATCGTGATTGAGCGATTGCGCTGCTGAGTTCAACCTCCTCCCGGTTGAACCGTATGGAGATTCAAACTCAGCTCGCTCGAGGCTACAACCGGGGACAGGTGGATTCGGAGCAGCAGGCAATATGCATTTAGGACAGTTCGTGAAGGCATGGATTCTGCATGCCATACGCTGACCAGGCTGGCTTGGATCATTGCCAAGGCTCCATATGCGCTGAAACCATTGATGGTGATTGTGGACCCTCTGTTGAAGAGTGCCCAAGCGCGACTCCCGTGGCAAACTATGGCAGGTGGAGATGCGCCATCCGGATCGAATAGTCGATTGGGCGTGGCTCGTTTTGGGAGGTCTGTGTTGCCCCGGTAGCTCAGTTGGATAGAGCGTCCCCCTCCTAAGGGGAAGGTCGGCGGTTCAAATCCGCCCCGGGGCACCAATCAATCAAGGCAGATGACGGGGAACGATGGGTCATGGCTCCAAAGTTGAAATTCGTTCGTCCAGGGACAGGGAGTGTAGGCCTGGATGATCTTCAGTTTTTTGAGCCGTTCATCCCGTTAGCCGTGAGCCCGTCGAATCACGTTTTTGGCTTTCTGGTTGGTCGATGCGAGGTCGCCCAACGACATTTTTTTCTCGCAGTAGGAGAGGATCTCATCGAGATGTTCCCCGACCAGGAGTGCAAAGCGCTTGAGAGCATTCATCCGGCTCCATTTCAGGGCGTCGACCCATCTTCGGAAAAACTTGACGCACACAACCGGCAACATTCCCAGGACGCAGAGGTCGGGTGGGATGCTTGCGCATGCGTGTCTGGAGGCTGGTTTTCTCATCGGTGGAGCGCACAAACTCGCCTGCGCGCAGGTACATTCGGGCGCGGGTGTCTCCAGGATCTCGCGTACCTTGTGCGAGAGGTGGATCGTATAGAGGCTGGTACACGGCATTTTCGGTGGCCCGCCTTCGAGGGTGCGATAGGCGAGAAGGCTACGATTGGCAATAATATTACGATGCCATATCATGGAAACCGGTATCAGGCCGGGCGTTCCAAGCGGAAAGCGGGTTAGGCAGACCATCTGGAGCTTCCTCAAGGGCTCCCCATACGGCCAGGCGTATAACTCCTGAATATACTGTGCGGCGTATATTGCATTTATATACGCTGTAGCGTATAGCGTATGGGAAACTTGGAGCCGCCCTATGACAGAGCAAATCGCCAGAACCCCAAAGCAGATCGGCGCTGCCTTACGTCGGCACCGCCGCGCCCTGGGTATGAACCAAAAAGATGTGGGCAAAAAAACCCAACTGCGGCAGGCCACGATTTCCGGGCTGGAAGCCGGCGAGGCTGGCACGCAGCTGCGCACGCTGTTCGGAGTACTCACTGCGCTCAACCTGGAGTTGGTCATCCGCCCGCGAACCCAAGCCTCGACTGACAAGATTGAGGAGATGTTCTGATGGCGCGGCAGCGCACGCGCATCCCTCTGAATGTCTTCCTAAACGGCCACCGGGTCGGTCGCCTGCAGCGACAGGCGAGCGGGGCAATTGATTTTGCGTATGACCGAGACTGGCTCGACTGGGAACATGCTTTGCCAGTTTCTGTCTCGTTGCCGCTCCGTGAGGATCGGTACATCGGTCATCCGGTGATTGCGGTCTTTGACAACCTGCTGCCGGATAGCGATCAAATCCGCCGCCGCCTAGCCGAACGGGTCGGAGCTGCCGGCGACGATGCCTATAGCCTTCTTGCTGCTGTCGGCCGTGATTGTGTCGGTGCACTTCAGTTCTTGCCCGATGGAGAAGAACCAGGCTCGGTCGGTGGTCTCTCGGGGCGTCTCTAAACGACAAGGAAATCGCCGACATCCTGAGCGACCTGAAGCGCACCCCCCTTGGTGTCGACGAAAGCGAGGAATTCCGGATTTCTCTGGCCGGAGCGCAGGAAAAGACCGCGTTGCTCTACTTCCAGGACAAGTGGCAGGTACCTCATGGCACCACAGCGACGACACATATCCTGAAACCGGAGATCGGCAAGCTGCCGAACGGAATCGACCTCACACAAAGTATCGAGAATGAACATCTTTGCACGCATTTGACGGCGGCGTTCGGATTGCCGACTGCCGAGATGCAGATGCTGGAGTTCAACGGAAAACGTGCACTGGTAGTCGAGCGATTTGATCGGCGTTGGACGTCAGATGGCAGGCTTCTGCGTCTTCCGCAGGAAGACTGCTGTCAAGCGCTATCCGTTCCACCGACCCGCAAATATGAATCTGGACATGGCCCTGGTATTCGACAGATCCTTGAACTGCTAAAAGCCAGCGATGAACCCGATAAAGACCAAAGACTGTTTCTCAAGGCTCAGATCGTCTTTTGGTTGATCGGGGCAACTGACGGCCACGCCAAGAATTTCAGTATCTACCTGCTTCCCGGTGGCAGATTCCACCTCGCACCACTCTATGATGTCATGTCCGCACAACCCAATGTGGACGCAGGGCATATTCAGCACAATCGCATGAAGCTTGCGATGGCGGTCGGTGACAAGCGGCGCTACGGGGTGTACGCAATTATGCCGCGGCACTTCCTGCAGACAGCTGCACGGTGTGGGCTCTCAGCTGAGTTTGCCCAGGGTATTCTGGATGAGGTCCAGGCAAGTGCAGATAGTGCCATTGACGCCACCCTAGCGGGGTTGCCTGCCGGCTTCCCAGAAGCTGTCAGCGCGCCCATAATCGACGGTATTCGCCGACGCCTTCAGTTGATAGCTCAAGAAAAGCATGCCGGGTAAACAACCTGAGTGCAGCCCGGATTGAAGTCCGTCGAGGTTCGGGTCCTAAAATAAACGCTGGGAGCATGGGGGCATTTGGGGGGCTATCTAAAACGGCCAAAATCGTAAAACCCCTTAGACTTGAAACCGCCCATCGTCTTTGGTTGCCTGCAGACCATAATCGCGGACATGCATAGCGTCCTATCCATGATCTCGCAACCCTTGCGCCACCGCAGGCGACAGCGCATGATCCACGAGAAATCTCACGGAATTGCCAGCGGCAGTTCGGGCTCGCGCACCGCCTCGTCGTGTGATTGAAAAACGCAAGGGTATACTTGTACGATAACTCCAGCCATGGGGTCAACCCGGGAAAGTGAACCATGTTTCACATGGGGGTTCCGAGTTTGCGGGAGCGAATACTTTCTAGAATCGATCGCAAAATCAAACGGGGCTGTTTGCATCTCGCGTCCAGGAACCGGAAAGTTACGCTGGGGCATTCATGCAAACCTTCAGCAGCATCTTGCTGCCAGAGACGGAACGGATCGGCGGATTCAATATTGAAGCGTCGATCGAGCCGTGAATCCCAGCTCTGAACCATCTCATTCCATCAAGATCTATCGGGGGGTTTGCCACTGCGGCGCACTCGGCTTCGATTACGAAACCGCTCTGCTTCCCGAGCAATGGTCGATCCGGGCCTGCCAGTGTTCTTTTTGCCGTTCCCTTGCCGCCGAGACAACTTCGGATCCAGCAGGCGTGGTTTGCTTCGTTCATCGGGATCGTTCCCATTTGCAGCGATACCGGTTCGGCCTCAAAACCGCGGATTTCATTTTGTGCCGAAACTGTGGGGGATATCTCGGTGCTGAGATTGCCACACCTGCGGGATGCTTTGCTACGCTTAACGTCCGGGCGCTCGTGCCGATGCCAACCGGACTGCCGGTTGCCCAACCGGTGAGCTATGCGCACGAATCCCGGAACACCAGAATCCGCCGGCGCACAGTTGCCTGGACACCCGTTGGAACGGAGACAGAGCGTGTCACGCACTAGCAAAGAATGGCATGAGGGTTGGTGCACCTGTGGCGAGATCCATTACCGGATGAGGGGATATCCCCTGTTCATTCACTGCCGTGATTGTCATTGGGTCCAGCGGGAGGCAGGATCAGCGTTCGTTTTGAACGCCATGACCGAAGCGGGCCGAATGACCCTTCTGAAAGATGACGTCGAGATCGTTTACACTCCATCCGCAAGCGACAGCGATCGGAAATCACCCGATGTCCCTCCTGTCGCATCGCTCTTTGGAGCAACTATCCTGACCGCTTCCCACCGAACATCCACATCTACACGGCATCACGTCTGCCTTGGGTCACGATCCCACCCGATATGCGGTCAGTTCCCGAATGCTGCGATCGCCATAGCTACTGGACCGATGGGAGCCTTGAACGGTGGCGCGCGCTCAAGGCCCCGGAACCTGGGGAATCGGCGTGATCGTTCCCGATGTTTTTATTGAGTGATTCAAATCCGGGAGGATGAAATGCAGACAAAGTTCAGCTCTACGCAGAAAGCTATCCTGGCGGGTGGCCTGATCGCCGGGACCATCGATATCGGTTCCGCCGCTCTCATCAACTGGGCGAGCCCGATTCTCATCTTGAGAGCAATCGCGAGTGGTCTACTCGGCGTTGCGTCGTTTCGGGACGGGGCTGCCTCGGCTTTTCTGGGGCTTTTCCTGCAATGGTTCATGTCCCTCATCCTTGCCGCCATTTTTGTACTGACTGCCCGAAGGCGAACCATCCTCGCGCGTGACTGGAAACTCTGGGGACTCATCTACGGCGCTGTGATCTTCGCAGTCATGAACTATATCGTTGTGCCTCTGTCGCGTGCTCCGTTTGATCCATTCATCTTCATCCCGGTGAAGTTTCTGGAAAACCTCATCGCGATGTTCCTTTTTGGATGGATCGTCGCTTTTTGCACCTATCGTTGCCTCGTGGTCCAGTAGGATGCGCCCATTCCGAGATCCAGCCAGTCGCGTACCCTGAGCGGCACCTATGTGCGGCTTCCATCCTGCTCATGATCCGGATGGAGGTGGTTGATACTCCGCGCGGTTCGAGGCCGGTCGACTCAAAGGTCAGGATCGGATCATCCTGTTTGTCGCGGCCATGATTGTCAGCATGGGGGTTGTTTTGTACATTAATCGGCTTTGTGACAGGCCGGTACCCAAAGACGCGGAGCTTATCCACCGGATCCATTTCAGGACGGGCAAGATTCAGCGCGGAGCCTGATAGCCGCCCGGTATACCCTTTGGCGAGAAGACGATCTGCCAGAGCTGGAGCTTCCGGAGCTTGAACGAAACAGCGCTCGCGAGGAGATAAAGCCGCCACATGCGATGAAACCGTTCATCGTAGTGACCGGCAAGCCCCGACCAGGCCGCCTCGAAACGTTCGTGCCAGGCACGCAGTGTCAACTCGTAGTCGGCGCCGAAATTGTGCCAATCCTCGAAAACGAAGAGACCCTCGAAAGCGCTGGTGATCTGGACGGCTGAGGGAACAAGGCTGTTCGGGAAGATGTAGCGCTCGATCCAGGGGTCGGTTCGCTGTCGCGAGGTGTTGCCGCCGATCGAGTGGAGGAGAAAAATCCCGTCAGGTCTGAGCACGCGGTGCACGGTTTCAAAAAACGTCCGGTAGTTTTTGACTCCGACGTGTTCGAACATTCCCACCGAGACGATCCGGTCGTAGCAGCCCTCGAGGCTCCGGTAGTCTTTGATCTCGAAGTGCACCGGGAGGTGCGTGGTATGGGAGACCGCGTAGTCGTATTGCAGTTTTGAGACGGTGATGCCATGAACTTCGACGCCGTGATGCTCTGCAGCGTAGCGGGCGAGACCACCGAATCCGCATCCGATGTCGAGAAGGCGAAGTCCCGGTGCGAGTCGGAGCTTTTTGCAGATGAGTGCGCACTTGGCCTCCTGTGCATCTTCGAGCGTACGGGCTTCCTTCCAGTACCCGCAACTGTAGAGCAGCTTTGAATCGAGCATGGCCTGGAAGAGTTCGAGACCCCGGTCGTAATGCCGTCGGCCGATTTCGAACGCCCGGCGTGGGGCTTGGAGGTTCATCAGCCAGCCCACTCCGGCGTGTGCCCAATCAAGCATCCGGGCCATCCCCGGAGAGTCGTCCAGTCCCTGGACGATCAGTTTTTCGAGGCAGAGGTCAAGCGCGGGCACATCCCATCCACTAGCCATGTAGGATTCTCCGAAACCCAGAGTTCCCTGGAAAAATACCTTGCGGAAGAAACCCGGGTCTTGGACCATGAGATCCCATGGGTTGGTGCCGCCAATCTCAACGCCTGCCCTTCCGATCCGGGATCGGACCCAGCGTGCGATAGGTCCACCGGGTAAGATACCGGCATGATTGGGAGTGAAATTTTCAGATGGCGCGGTACGCATCCAGGAAGGGCTCAGTTGGGCTCGGCTGGGATCCACTGCTCCAGCATCTCGCGCAAGGGTTCAAGTTGGGTCCGGTAGCGCTGCCACCGGCCAATGGCCTCCTGGTTAATGCGTTCACGCACCTGGATCGCACTCGCGGTATGCACGGGGCGGTCGATTGCCTGTGTTGCGAGGCACTCGGGGACGAACGGGAGCCCCAGGAAACCGAGGAGTTTGCGGATCTCGGATTCGGGATTGCGTACCAGGGATTCATAGGTAAGATCGTAGATTGCCTCATGAGCGACCTTGTGCCAGTCAGTCATGAGTCCCCGATAGGCCTTATAGTAGCGCCCGAACTCGTCGAGATCGTAAGTGTAAGCGTGCCCCTGTGTGAAGAGCTGACGGTAGGCGGACAGGGCCTGATCCAAGGGATGTCTTTGCATATGGACGATCCGTGCATCCGGGAACGCCATCCGGATGATTCCGATGAAGAGGAAATTGCCGAGGAGCTTGTCGGTGAATATTCCTGCGGGTCGGTATCCAGTTAAGGTCTCGATTTCGCGGAAGTATTGGAGTCTCAGGTTTTGGAGGTCGAGCCGCATACGATCTTCGGGAAGTGTGTCGGGGAACCCCGGCAGCTGTCCCCACGACGCACCGAGTCCGATAGCCAGACGCGGAAGAATGGTGGGCTCGCCAGTGGCTGTGATGTCAGGGTGGGCGCTCAGGATATGCTCAAGCAGGGTGGATCCGGAACGTGGCAGGCCAACGATGAAAATGGGTTGGGGAGAGGCCGAGTCGTGGTCGAGTCTGCCCCGCTCAATGAACTCGTGGGTAAAGATACCCGCGATTCGTTGCATGCGTGTTTCTTCGGACGCGACGTCGAATCGGAAATGCCGGCGTTTGAGGCGGGAGGCTTCTTCAAGCAGGCGGAAGGCCTCCTCTGATCTGCCGAGATCGTCGTAGGCTCGGGCCAGCGCGAACAGGAGATCAATCCGAACCACCTCCGGAGTTTCCGCTTGAGGCAGGGATTGGAATCGGCCTTCCAGAAGCCTGAGCCTTGGATCGTCCAGTGTTTCGAAAATCCTGATTGACGCCAAGTCACCGTAACCCATGCGGTCAGGATGCTGCGTGAGCAGTGCAAACAGGCGTTTTTCCGCATCTTCGAATCGTCCGGTGATGCGATCAAGCGTCCCCAGCGCCTGTTCAGCCTCAGCGTGGGCTGGAAATCGCTGGAGGACCTGATCAAGGGATTCCCGGGCTTCGGCGTAACGGCCGAATTCCATGAGGCAAAGACCCAATCCGGTCAGGGCATCCGGTTCATTTGGATCGAGCATGTGTGCCCGCTCGAAGCAGGCCTGCGCGGCCAGCGGGTTTCCGAGGGATGTGTGAACGGCGCCGAGGGAAACCCAGAGCGATACCTGCTCCGGCTGCAGTTTCCTGGCTGCTTCGAATGCGTCCCGCGCTTGTTCCAGCTGTTCAAGCATCCAATAGGATTTTCCAAGCCCGATGAGTGCAGCCGCGCGGCTCTCCAGAGTCGGTGCGCGTGAGATCGCTTGGTGGAAGCGCTGGATTGCCGCATCGGGACGTCCGGATTTGTGGGCGACGACTCCGGACAGATAGAGCAGCTCGGGGTCCCCGGCTTGGGTCTCAAGCAGGCTCTGACACAGGGCTTCAGCCGATCCGAGTTCCGAATGGTCGAGGTACGCATAGAGTTTTGTGCGTGCCTGGATCCCGGTGTCGAATGGATCAGGCTGGCTCATGAGGCGTACGCGTCGCGCCGTCTTGACTGCGTTTTTGCAGTTTGTTCATCTCGTTCCGGAGCATCTGCGCGGCTTCCGGTCCGATACGGAAAGCCGGGCTCTGGTTGGGATTGATGATGATCCCCGCCCTCTCCGGTACACAGAGGATCGCAAAGGGAGCCTCAACCGCGATCACGTGCGGTTGAGCGTGCTCGTGTGCGCGCTGGTACTGGATGGCGCGTGTCTCGGTGCTGAATACGGCCAGCATGGCCTGGTTGAGGTTGGGCCCGTCCGAAACAAGCCCCATGCGCGCGTTCGTCAAGGCTGCAGGATCTGCCCCCGTTTCCCGATCCGCGAGCAGCCAGACCCGTGCCTGGACGAATTCGATGAGCGCCCGTTCACGGGTCGGCAACTCTTCCGTAAGCGCTGCCAGGGCACTCTCGAGATCGGTCGGGTTCAGGTCCGTATCCGTTTCTTTGTTGGATGAATCCGTCATGCACGAAGCCTCGGGCCACCTATGATGATTATACCGGAGAGGTTGGAGATGGATCGGACAGTCCCAGTGGATCCGTGAGAGCGAGAGCTCTCTCGAGAGGGCCGAGATGCGAGCCGTAGTGTTGCCAGCGGGCCACCGATCCGGTTCGAATGGGCTGACGGGCTTGGTAGATGCTCGCCGTCTTGATGCGGCGGTCGACCTGTTCGGGTCGCAGGCAGGCCTCTTCGAAGGGAAGCTTCAAAAACGCGAGGAGACGCTCGAGTTCCTCGCGTGGGTTTCGGACGAGTGATTCGTAGCTGATTTCAATGAGAACGTCCGGGGGCAGCAAGTGCCGCCAATGCTCCATCAGGGCTTCATACATCCGGTAGTAGTGCCCGAGATGTTCGAGATTGGCGGCGAATTTATGACTGGTCCGGAAAATTGTCGTATAACACGAAAGACAGGTATCGCGCGCATCCCGCTCGACATGGATGATGCGCGCACCTGGAGAAAGGGCGTGGAGGAGTCCCAGAAATATAAAGTTGGTGGGCATCTTGTCCGTGAGATTCGGCCTGTTCCGGGAGCAGGCAACGTAGAGATGGTCGATGTCGGCACGCAGGTTCTTCCAGGCGGTGGACGAGAGTGGATTCAAGGCGAACGGAAGCTGGCCGAGATCCGGGATGCCCAATGCGTGGCGGAAGCAGTTGTGCAGTCCAGTCATCTCTCCGCCGCCTGTGATTTCCGGATGTGCGGAGAGCATCTGCTCGAGGAGCGTGGTACCCGAGCGGGGCATTCCCACGATATAGATGGGATTGACCGGTCCGGCGTGAGTGAAGCGATAGGTCTCGATGAAGCGGCGATCGACGGCTTCGAGGATCAGCCGCATATATTGACGTTGCTCCGTTTCTGCATAAGGCGAGGCAAGCGGACGCAGCGCCTGCCCCTGTTCAAAGGCAGCCCAGGCAGGGTCATACTCGCGCCGATCTTCAAGGACCTTGCCCCAGGCAAAAAAGGCGTTATGGGCGAGGGGATGCCCGGGTTCGCGTTTGGCGCATGCCAAGGATCGCTCGATGAGCAGGCCGTCCGGATCGTCCGCCGGGTGTGGCTTGAATCGGGCGAGCAGCCAGGCTGCGGCATAGGCATCCGGTTGCCGGTTGAGCAACGTGCGAAGATGACCGAGTGCCTGATCGAACCGCCCCATCTGTCCTTCGAGCGCAGCGAGACCAATGATGGCCGGCGGGAAGCCCGGTTCGAGTTTAAGGGCTTCATCGTAAAACGACCGAGCTCGCATCCCGTCTTCCTCCTGCTGAGACCAGAGTTCTGCCCGTGCGGTGCGCACGAGCGGATCACGGGGCAGGAGCGCTTGAGCTTGTGCGTAGGCTCGATCGGCTGCTTCAAAGTCGTTGAGCTCAGCCAGGCTCTCGCCATAACCCAGCCAGCCGGGTGCCCCATCAGGCGCCAGGCGCACGCACGCCTGCCAGTGCAGGAGCGCTTCCCCGTCCCTAGCCGTGAGGTGAAGGAGATTGGCCAGATGGAACGCGATTTTGGAATCCTGCGGGTCTTTGAGCCGCTGAGTGCGGAGTATGGGTTCCGCTTCCTGCCAGCGTTTGAGGCGGACGAGGGCCGTGGCCAGGTTGCTCTGGAAGACCGGATCGGCGGGAGCGAGTTCGAGCGAGCGTCTCAAAAGCTCGAACCCTCTCTCGGCGTTCCCCCGTTCCAGCGCATTCAGCCCTGCGTAATGAAGGAGGGGGGGGAAATCAACGCCGTGCGCGAGGAGCGTGTTGAACCGGCGGTCGGCTTCTTCGTGGTTACCCTGCTGCATGAGTTCGATGGCGTCATGTAGTCCGTGTTCAATGATTTGGCGAAGAGAAAACGGGACCGGTGTGCGGCTCATGGGGTGAATCCGATCGTACGGAGTTCAGGGTGCGCTCTGAGCAATCCCGGTGCATAGCGTTCCCAGCGTCCTGCGGAACGGCCATAGATCGGCTGCCGAGCCTGCCAGGCGCTTACTGTGGCAATGAGATTCGGGGCAAGGGATCGAGTCTCGGGTTCTCCGAGCGGTGGCAGGGCGAGAAAGTTCAGGAGCGCCTGCACAACCGTGGCCGGTTCGGTCACGAGTGTTTCGTAGCGGACCGTGCGCAGATGGATTGTGGCGATGGTTTTCCAAAGCGGCATGAGCGTTTCGTGACAGTGGAGAAAGAAAAGCAGATGTTCGATGGAGTAGGAAAACGCGAGGTCGGGGTGGGTGAAATCGTGAAAGTAGAGTGAGATCAGCACGTCCCGGGGATCCCGTTCCAGCGCCAGGATGGGAGCGTTCGGGAACAGCCTCCGGATCACACCCACGTGAAAGAAATTGAGCGGGTTTTTGTCGATGACATAGTGTGGTGATGCGTTCGATGCCTGTGGTACGGCGGCGGCCCGCATGAGTTCTTCCCGGTAGCAGGCGCGAAGGGCCGCCAGTTCGGCGCCAAGAGATGGGAGTCCGGCGTGCTCTCCTTCGCGCCAGCGTTCGATGAGGTGGGTATTGGAGATGAGATCGGGGAGCGTCGGCAGTTCACCCGCACTCACGATGGCTGGATGTTCGAGCAGAAGTCGCTCAAGCAGTGTGGAGCCGCTTCTCGGCAGTCCGACGATGAAGAGAGGTTCGGCCGACTCCCGTGGGAGTGGAGCAGGCGGATCCCAGATGTGGGGGGGCGCGCTGAGGCGTTCGAGGACTATGTTTCGGCAACGTTCGGAATCGAAACGGACCGTTCTGCGGCGAAGCGCATTGGCCGACTCGATCCATTTGAGCGCTTCATCCCACTGCTCGAGATCATCGTAGATCTTGCCCAGGGCAAATCCCAGACAGGCCCGGGTCGATTCCGATCGTTCGGCGTGAGTTGCCTGGCCGATGAAGAACGGGATCAGGGGATCTTTGGGTCCGAAGCGGCGCGCGTGAGCCAGTTGGAGATAGGCCGTGTCGAGATCCGGATCGTTTTGAAGCGCCCGTTCGAAACTTTGCATGGCCGGATCGAATCGGCCGAACTCTAGAAGCAGTCTGCCATGCAGAAACCAGGGTTCCCCGCGCCCGGGCGCAAGCCGTATGGCACGTTCCAGGCAGGCTAGCGCCACCTCTCCACCTTGGATCTCCTCGAGAAAAAGCGCCACCTGGATGAGCCGGCTGACATCATCCGGGCCAGATGCGAGCCAGTCGTAAAAAAGTTGCACAGCCTCCGCTTTCCGCCCCTGCCCATAGTAAAGGTAAGCGAGGCTGGAACGGGCTTCAAAATGCTCAGGTGACAAACGAAGCGCTTCTCCGAGCGCAGCCTCGGCACGTACGGGATCGCCTTCGAGCCGGAACGCATTCCCTAGGAGGTAGGAAGTTTTCGCATCAGGCCCCGCCTCAGGGGCATGCGTGGAAGTGGGTTCCGACGGCGGTCGTTCTGGCATGCGAATGCGGGCTCCGGTTGAGGATAATGAGGGAAATCCGAGGCATGATAGTTACAGCCTAGATGTGGATTGTATCAACTTAGAAATTGTTGCATATAAGCAACAGGTAGTTTTGTTGCATGGAAAACACAAAGCATCGTGAATCATGCCACGAAGAACCTATTCGTCTTGTTCCACCCAAGTCTTGATTGGGCGACGCCTCGGGTCTTGACAGCACGGCTGGAAGTGGTATGCTCACCACAATCCTGGTCGCGCCAGGGGTATCATCCCTCAGCACATGTGGAGGCTATCAACTAATGAAACAGAGAAATCTTGTGCGGCAAGCAGTACGTGGGGCTCTCGTAGCCGGCGCGTCTGCAGCAGTTGTCGCCGCACCGGCAGCGCTGGCCGCGGGCTCTGCCACGCACCTCGCCAAAGTCGAGGTCGTGGGTTCGCGCATCATGCGAACGAGCACGGTCACTGCGCAACCGGTTGTGGTTCTTACCAAACAGCAGCTCAATCTGACCGGCGAGGTCACGATTGGCAACATCCTCCAGTCGATCACCTCGGCTGGTGCGGCCATCAAC
This sequence comes from Pseudomonadota bacterium, assembly GCA_021798795.1. Taxonomy (GTDB): domain Bacteria; phylum Pseudomonadota; class Gammaproteobacteria; order JAKAQQ01; family JAKAQQ01; genus JAJZNM01. The sequence continues at coordinate 1,503 of JAJZBR010000042.1, read as the reverse complement.
ACGCAGACTAACAACGGAAACGACGGTGACACGTTCGTCGATCTGCATAACCTGGGTGCCCAGCGGGTTCTCGTCCTGCTCAATGGACACCGTTGGGTCCCGACTCTGGGTGGTGCGGTCGACCTCAACACGATCCCGGCCGCGATCATCGAGCGCGTGGAAGTCCTGCTTGATGGCGCGTCCCCGATTTACGGATCCGACGCGATCGCGGGGGTGATCAACATCATCACCGTGCAGAACTTCAATGGAGCCGAAGCCAGCGCCTACATGGGTATCTACCAGGGGCACAACGCTTCCGTTCCGGCGGGGTTGGGTCTGGCGCAGCCGATCAGTGGCAGCAGCCACTGGGACGGCAAGGTCCAGGAATACAGCTTCACCCTGGGTGCGAGCAACAGTCGCGCAGGCGCCCTGTTGTCGGTCGGCTATCGCGAACAGCAGCCGATCTGGGCCGGTAACCGGACCCTTTCCCAGCTGCCGATCATCGGAACCGGCAATGAGGCGGGTAGCTCCGGTACGCCGGGCGGCCGCTTCATCTATGCAGGCCCGGTCAACCCGTATCCCACAGTTACCTCGCAGCCGTTTGGGACGACATCGGGTCTCTACGATATCGCAGGTCCTCTGAACGGACCAAATGCGAATCCGCAGCCCTTCTCGCCAAGCGAAGCCTACAACTATGCCCCGGCGAACTATCTGATGACCCCGTCGGAGCAGTGGTATAGCTATGCGCAGGCTCACTACCGTTTCAACTCGCACCTCGAGTTCGACACGAACGTGCTTTATAATGACAACACGTCGGTCTCAACGCTCGCACCGAATCCGCTCTTCCTCGGTGTGTTCGGGTCGGATAACTCCGCCAACGGGATCAAGGTGGGTGTCTCGGCAACGAACCCGTACAACCCGTTCGGAGTCGATCTCGTGCCGTACAGCGGGGGAGCTGGCTACGCGCAATGGTGCTCTCTCTATGGCACTTCGACCTGCGCGAGCCAGAGCGACGCGTTGTTCTTCCTGGGTCGGCGCATGATTGAATCCGGCTATCGCGTGTACGATTCGAACAAGCGAACCTTTGGCCTGGGCATGGGTTTCAAGGGTTATTTCCGGATGCTTGGTCACGACTGGGATTGGAACGTCCATTACGGATACGCCAATCGCGACGTGGTGTTCAAGACCACCGGTCTGCAGAACACCTCCCGACTTGCCTTGGCATTGGGACCGCTCAATGTCTGCCAAAGCACTCCCGGTTGCGTTCCGCTCGATCTTTTCGGCGGATATAACCTGCAGACCCAGCAGGGAACGATCACGCCTGCCATGGCCAACTACATCGACTATACCAGCGTGAGCGAGGATGCCATCACGCAACGCGACTATTCCGGCAACCTGACCGGAACGCTCGTCGACCTGCCGGCTGGACCGTTGGGCGTCGCCGTGGGCTATGAGTACCTGGAAGATAACGGGTATTTCACGCCGGATCCGCTCGTGGCATCCGGCAACGCCACGACGAATACC
>JAJZBR010000099.1 GCA_021798795.1 Pseudomonadota bacterium | reverse complement strand
CCCCTGACCGGCTCGCAAGCTGACTCGCGAGAAACAGGAAACCCACTGCGAGGAGCGCAAGTAGGGCGATGAAGATGGTGAAGGTTTGCAGAAAGCGGCGATCGTGATAATCCATCCGACGCTCCAGGGCTCGAAGGGGTAAAGATGCGGATCTGAATTATGGCACATGACGGGAACCCATGGGTCATGGCTCCAGGGTTGAAATTGAATCGGGTCATGTGCGGACTGATGTGCAAACTCTTTCCGGCCAGATTCCCTCTCTTGGCCTCTCCCAAGCCTCTGGACTCTTCCTTCCTGATCTCGTTCACCGCTTCGGGGCGGGGGCTCACACCATTTTGGCACAGGGGGGCTCATACGCACAAAGCGTGGATAGCCGGCTTGGCTGATCGGGGCCCTTTCGGAGGGAGTCGTCTGAGTCCGCTCCCCCGTGCAAGAGACCCACCCTGGCACGGAGGGGGCAGACCCCTGTCCCCTCCCGCGAGCTTCTCTCTTCAAAACCCGAAGCGGAACGACAGCATGAGTGACTGATAGCTGCCGGTATCGACGAAAACCGCGACCCGGGAATGGGCGCCCGTGTAAAACGAGAGGCCGCCGTAGAGGCCGCTTTGTGTGCGACCCCGAATCGAACTGTTGGGAAACTCATGGCTGCCGTAGAAATGTCTCGCGTAGAGCCCCGTCGAAAGACGCGCCGCCCACACGCGGAACCAGACCCCGGCTCGGGAAACCAGGTTGAACCAGCGGAACCGGACATGTTCGTCGCCGGCGCTGTCGCTCGCCCGGTGGTAGGTGCCGCCTAGACCCAGCGTGAATCCCCAAGCCTTTTGGACCGGGATGAAGGTCGTGCCCGAGAGTCCCACATAGTAGCCACCGAGATTGAGCCCGGTGAGTTGGGGATTGCTATCCTGCGTCACCCCAAGATAGCCTCCGCGGATGGAGACATCCACGAGGTGGTGATACCAATAGTGCCCCAACTGGATACCTGCCTCGGTGATGTGGGTCTGATAGATCAAGCCGTTGAAGTCGAAACCGGTTTGTGAATGCGAAAACTCGAAAGCCGAACTGAACCCCTGTGCGGTGGCGAGGGCGGGAAGCGCGAGGAAGCAGAGCCAGGCAAGGCGTCTAAGCATGTTGGATCTCCGATGGCGGGATGAGTGGATAAACAGTGTAGGAAGAAAGAGTAAAGAATCGGTTATCCCCGGGTGGGGCCGTCACGGGAACTGGATGGCCGGTGACTGCATGAGGGCCGTTCTATCCGCGACGAGCGGCATGCCCGACTGCCCATAACAGACCTGGCCCCACACGGCCGTGTCCTTGCCGATGTAACTCGCATGCGTGAGGATCCACAAGGAACTCGGGGCCGGATTGACGAGCGACAGGATCGTCTGGATCGTGGTATTGACGAGCGGGATGGTCAGGGGATAACAAGGCGGTTTCAATGACCGAGTGCAAAAAAGTCTGCATCATCCTTTCTGAAGTCGAAAGCATCCGGCGTGCCCAGCTCGGCTGGACATTTGAATCCCAGCGACTTGCGAGGTCGCGTGTTTAAATTCCAGGCGATCGCATCCAGTTCTTTCCGGGTGAAGATACTCCAGTCGCTGCCCTTGGGCAAATACTGCCGTAGCAGGCCGCTGGTCGCTGGTGTTCGGACATTCCCCGGCCTTGGTCGTATGCCAACGACAGGCGCTTTGGCACCCCGATGCGATCGAGCACACAGCTGAAGCCGCTCAAGGCCGATTCGGCACCAGCGCCGTCCATCCTGGACAGCACGGTGGGCAGGGTGGTGCACTCGACCAGCGTGCCCACTGCCGAGCGGTTGTAGGCCCCGTTGATGAGATCAGCTTCCCAGTGTACCGGCACCAGCCGCTCTTCAAAATTTTGCACTTGGAAACTGAGCGCCCCGTATCCGGATTATCGTGTTGTTTCAGCTCATCCGGGATAGGGGAAGTACTGCAAGGCTCACACTTGGCGAATCGGGCCGGGGTACTTTGCAACCTGCCGATCAACCGTGAGCAGAATGATGCCTTCAATCATTGCCTGCGCCACCAATAGACGATCAAATGGATCCTTGTGGATGGGCGGCAAACCATCTACCGCCACAGCGTGCTCGCTCGTAATGGGTAGCTCCCCATAGCCATTGTCCAGCAATCCACGGCGCAATAATCTCGGGTCCACGCGGAAATCCCCCCGTCCTAAATCGTGTTTGATCGCCACTTCCCACAGATTGGCGGCGCTGAAAAACAGCTCATTGCGCCGACTCTCGATCAGTTTGCGCACCCCTGATGACAGTTTTTCGGGCTGTCCGGCCGCCCACAACAGGACGTGCGTATCCAAGAGCAGCTTCACGGTTTGCCCTCGAAGAGCGCTTGAATTGGCTGGGCATCCATCTGATCGAAGTCATCAGGCACTTCAATCTTTCCACTCAGGAACCCGAGCCGTTGGGCGCGCACGGCGGTTTCCAGCGCGGTAACCCTCACCAAAGGCTTACCGGACTTAGCGATAATGAACGGCTCGCCCTTGACGGCCTTGTCCACCAGCTTTGAAAGCTGGGTTTTCGCTTCGTGGATATTAACCGTGTGCATGACACATCCCATATAAACTAAGTTTAGTTAGTCTAGTCCAAATGGGAAATGTTCACAACCCTGCAAAACACACGATAACCCGGATACCCTAAAAACACGAATGAGTTTTTGGGGGACGTTCATACATGTGAAAAAGGTCTACCAACAGGCGGAACTTGACAGGGATACAACTCCCTAAAAAAGGCCCGGGGAACCCGGGCCTTTTCCAGTTCCGTTTCGTCTCAGGCGGCTGACGGACGGCGTTTCAGGAGCACAAAGGCCAGAAGCCCGAGGAGCGCCCACCGCCGATATTCCATTCCGTGACGAGGGCGTATTCCAGTGCACGACAGGCGCTTCGGGAAGCACCCGGAGCGCCCGCACACGGATTCCTCGTTGCGGCCGAAACGCACGGGCCAAAAATTTACCCGCACTATCTCGTCAAGAGCCCGAATTACAAAGCAAAACCAGATCCTCATGACCACCTCCACCCGCTCACCCGGA
>JAJZBR010000098.1 GCA_021798795.1 Pseudomonadota bacterium | reverse complement strand
TTTCTGATTGCAGCCGTCCTCGATCGAATATCAGCAAATACAGAAACCCCAATACCGCAGCGATCGGAGGCGCAAGCACGAGATACGGAAACCAGGTAGGGACCGGCTTGAGGAACGGGACGAGGGCGAGGCCAGGAATGTCAACCAAGCCGCAGAGCCACAGAATCGGATTGAGAGCGCTCTTTACGCTGATCCTACCGATTGCCTCCGATAGTCGCGCCCGAACTGCCTCCGGTAAGCTCATTTCGGCGTACCTCAATCCTCAAGTCGAGCTTCTGCGGGCAATGTTGCCCGCACAATCGCTTTTAGCTTTGTGGCCGCATCCGTAGGACTTTCCGGGTCCCACGGAATCGTGACCCAGTGAGCCGCATCAAAGTGCGGATGGCACTCATGATTGGGGTCATTAAATACATCGCGTCGACAGGTGTAGATTACGGGTGTCCCGAGCCCCTCGGCAAATCCCGCCTCCCAATACGCGCCACGATTGCCGTGCGTGAGATCGCACACCAGAAACCGCGCCTGACGAATGCTCACGCGTAGTTGATCGTCAATCAAACCTGCTGGTTGCCCTTCATCCAGCCGCTTAAGCTCAAATCCAGCCAAGGCCACTTGGGGAACGAAATGTTCGCGAACGATGGCATCGGCTTGCTCATCGCCGTACTTCATTGCCATAAACCCATGTCGGTACACCGAGTGCACCGACGATAGTTCTCGATATCGTTGCCAACCAGCCAGCGTTAGACAACAGCCCTGGTATGTGTAGGTTCCATCATATACAGAGGAACTCCCGTTGAAGTATCCGCTCTTCGCGATACAGTCGATCATGTAGTTGTAAGCGTTGTCATCCACGGAACCGAGTAAAGTTCGGTGTTTTGCGTGCGTAACTTCCAGGCTGTCGCCTGGCCACCGAGACTCAGACCCAGACCACAAGATAAAATCGTCAAGAATCTGATCTGGATATGGAAGACGGGCGGTATCTTTCAATGCGCTCAGAACATCACGATCCAGTCGCGGCGGCTCCGCTCGATTCGTCATTCTTTTCACGCCGTATGCTATCGCAGTCCATTGAGCGTCAGTCAAGTCCCAGTGAGGGAGGACATCTATCATCGTACCCGTGATGCGGTACGTGCCGCAGCATGGGCAACGCACTTCCATGATGTCGCCGTACCTGGCCTGACTCTCAGCGCGAGGCACTTCCGACAGGCAAAACGTACACATCTGGTTGGTTACGATGTTTGGTCTTTTATTCTCGACCATCGTGCTTCTCCGGTATGCTCATCGCGACCGAGCCGAGCTGGATCATGCCGCGGCGGACTTAATCACGAAGTCGGTCCGAATCTCTCTGAATGGAACCCATACTTTCCCGTCGTCCGTCTTTTCGATCAAACCGATCTGCAGCAGGGCAGTTACGTCATCGTGAACCCGACGAAAGTCACGCTCCAGCTCGCGGGCGAGCGCGCGGATTCCTAACGGGCCGGTCTGTTGCAGGCGTCCCAGGAGTTCCCATCGCTTCGGTGTAATCGACCGGAATAGTGCCGCAGGCGACTCGAATCCGAAGTGCTCGCCCTCGTATTTGCCGCTGCGCACGGCAGCGAGCGCACCAGACGCCGCACGGTCGATCATTTCGCTTGCGGGCTGGATGTGGATCGTTGCGATTCGAGAAGTTTTCATGGTTGCCTCCTCTTTCGTACCTCGTCTCGGAAGTCCTGGATCAGCTTCTGCAGACTCTCGAACGTGTAGCCTTGCTCAACAGCACCAACGTGGCGGTGATCGCCCTTCGGTCGTTCGTTGTCGTAGCCGATCTCGCGTCGTCCATCGCGACCGTAATAGAGCCGGTACTTAAACGGGTGGCTGCATCCGTACACCGGGCTCGGCAGCCGCCAGATCACGATCTCCAGGATGGCTCCATCCTCGAAGTCCTCGCGGGAACGGTAGATCAGCTCCGCCTTCATGATGGCAATCATGCCATCAGCAGGTAGACGATGTCAAAAATGCCATCATTTCCTACATCTGAGCATGGATGCAAAAAACTTGAGCCCCACCGGCGTCTCCAGGCAGAATCGAGACCCGAGGGTGGTTGGCGCTCGACGAGGTGTGGTTTTGCGCCATTCGCGAGAGCGCCGCCCTGAGCCCAGGGCCGGTTGGTGGTGCGGAGTGCTCACAGTGCTCCTGGTGTCGCTCGGCAACCAGATAATCGGACAGTTCGCCCCCTGGGGGAGCGCATGTATTCAGTACAGTGTCACGCACTGGCTACCCTGGCCGCCGGGACACAGCGACACGGAGCCGCATTCCCGTGCGAAGATCTCCGCATCGAAGGGTGCGGGGCACACACCAACCAGAACCTCGGCCGGCTACGAACGACATAGCTTGACCAAGCTGCGAAGTGGCGGCTCGATCATGAGGACGCACGCGCGATATTGCGGGAGGCTCACGCCCTCGCTCCAGAGCCACGCGCCGAATAGTGCCGCGAAAGCCTTCCACATCCAGGCCCGCCGTGCCCCGCACGTGGTTACGGGCGACCGGCCAGCGATCGTCCGCAAGTTTCAGGGGTGAAGACAGGGGAAGGGTAACGCCGCCGCATTCTCGCTCGGATCAACCGCAGACGGCGGCGTGATATAGAACTCGACAACCGTCGCCGACCCAGTGCCTTGAGCGGCCAACTACCGCACCGCCGATAGGTCCTCTTCGAGATCAATGGCCCGTAACTCGCTCTCAGGTATTACCACCCGAAAGATGTGCTTCGCCGCGGTATCGATCGCGCGCTCTTGGTGCCATTTGTGAAAGTGACGCTCCGCATACTTCCGTCTCGGCACCGTCATGACTCATGACCCACGCGCTCGCAATGCAAGGTCAGGCAGCCAGTGGATGCCAGTGGCCGTCAGTGGAGATCGATTGGCTGTAGAATCAACGGCTCGCTTCGTCTGGCGGAGGCCAGCGGAAGCCAGCGAAGGGAGATGAGAATGCCCGAGGTCGGAGTCGAACCGACACGCTTTTAAGGGCGGCGGATTTTCATCCCACTTCGACTTTCGTCGCCCCCGTGGCCTTAGGCCGCCGGGGTTCGTGGGCTGGAGCACGCCTTCACCATAGC
>JAJZBR010000041.1 GCA_021798795.1 Pseudomonadota bacterium | reverse complement strand
GCAGTGAACGGATCGCCCAAGTTATCACCGGTGTTCCGTTCCAAGACGGAGTGGAGGTACCGAAAGAAAACCCTCAGGAGGTCGCCGCCTGATCCTATCGGCATACACAACATTTGACTATTTCTCCGGGGGAGATCACGTTGGGCATGTCGCTCCGGCCAAGAAGTGAAGCAGGGGCGAGGGTGAACGCGCCGTAGCGCTCATTGATCTGATCCATGACGGCGTTGAGTCGCCGCCTCTTTTCGTTTTCCCTCAAGAACAGGTCGCCCTGGGTGCCGTTCGGACGGGGGTCGAGGGCGGTCACCTGGACTTGGTGGGCACCCCAGCCTGTCCAGTGGTCGGCGAGATACGCCCGACCGAGGTTGTAGATCTCCCGACTGTCGTCGGTTGGCCGGAGAGTCCGGTACGGGTAGCTCATGAACCCCTCATCTCTTCGGAGCCCGATGGCAAAGATCTGGGCCTCGAGGCCGTGTTTGCGCAGGCGGGCACCCAGCCTCTCGGACATGTGGAGCAGATAGGTTTCGAGGGTCTCCCGGTCCCTGGTTTGGGGGGGCATGACCTTGCCGTGTCCAAGGCTTTTGGGAGAGGGTACCCGGGCTTGGACTGGCTCCGGATCGAGTCCTTGGGCCATGTACCAGATACGCCGGCCGAGATTGCCGAATCGCCGGCCGAGTTCGCCGATCGGAAGGTGCTCCATGTCCCCACAGGTCCGGATGCCGCGCGCGGCCAGATAGCCGCCGATCCCGCCCTTGATCCCGCAGAGGTCGGTCAGGGGGACATCGCGCAACCGTGCGCGCGCCTCCCACGGGAGAATCACGGTCAAACCGTTTGGCCTGACCAGCTTGGCAGCATATTTGGCGGTCGTCTTGTCGCCCGAGAGTCCGATGCTGCAGGGGAGTCCCGAGACCCGGGATACGACCTCCCGGGCCCTCCGGACCATCTCGACCGGGCTCCCACAGGCTTTTTGGCAGCGTGTGAGATCCAGGAAAACCTCGTCTACGCTGAAGATCTCGAGATCAGGCGTGATCTCGAGGAGCGCTTCCATAATGGCAGTCGAGACTGCGGCATAGCGTTCCGGACGGGCGGGTCGCTGGATGAGTCCGGGACAGAGTCGCCAGCCTTCGGGCAATCGCATCCCGGTCCGGACCCCGTAGCTTCGGGCCTCGTAGGAGCTCGTGATGATGCAGGTTCCGGTACGGCCGTTGGTCACGGCCACCGGTTTGCCCCGGAGCTCCGGGAAATCCCGCTGCTCGATGGATGCAAAAAAGGCGTTCATGTCCATGAGGGCAATCGCGCGCGGCCAAGGTGAGGATGGTGAAGCGGGTAGCACCGGGTATGCATGGGAGGGGGGAGATACCTATACCCCCGCTCCCGGATCCTGTCAATGCGGTTCACGCCGGAGACAAGGGAAGCGACGCAAGTTCAAGAGGTTATGTGGTCCCTATACGGGATTGGACGCTGGATTGGGCAGGATCACATGATTGACGGGAGATTTCCGATCCGCTTCGGTCATCCGCTCTCGGGCGGAGCCGTCTCGTCTTGGCAAGCGCCGCAGTCTCATCAGGAGGCGGCATTGCAATTTTAGTGCGGCCTATCATCAACGAGCCGTTCTGCAAGGAGCAGGTAGATCCCGGGGCAGGTAACCGGGTTATACTGAACACGCGGGGGTTGGGTGCGTATCAGGTGCAGGAGGATTTGCTAAAATGCACGGGGCTGAACGCATGGTGTCCGAGAACTTGGAATGACCGGCGCGGGCAGATCGCATCGTTATCACATCCACCTGGTTTGGACCGGAAGACAGGAATCGACCTCGTTCCGGAATCACAATCGAGATTATCTGATCGCCTCCGAAGGCAAGCCATCCATCAGGGGTTCATCGGACGCCGTTTTCCGGGGTGATTCCGCTCGCTGGAACCCGGAGGATCTGTTGGTGGCCTCGCTCTCAGCTTGTCACGAGCTTTGGTATCTCGGCCTTTGCGCTGCAGCCAATATCGTCGTCATAGCCTATGAAGACGATGCAGAAGGAGTAATGTTCGAAGAGCACGCGGGAGGTGCCGGGCAGTTTACGGAGGTGATCCTGCGCCCCCGGGTGACGTTGGCTCCCGGTTCGGATCTGGCGGCAGCGGAAGCACTCCATCATACGGCACACGAGCGGTGCTTTATTGCCCGTTCAGTCAACTTCCCGGTTACGCAGATTCCTTATACCGAGATCGAACCCGCGCCCGTTTAAGGGCCTTTGCCAGTGAGCGGCACGATCAGGCATCGATCCTGACGGCACTCGCGGCAGGGCGCTTGCGGCAGGGGTTGCCGGATCCACCCATTGCAGAGCGGTTTCCTCAGGTTCTGGGGTAGCTCGTTTGAGCCCGATTCCAAGCTCGCCTGAAGCGTGCTTGACAACAGACTTTCGTTACTGCATATTCGGGTCAGAATGCGCTGTCTCGAGACGGAAAACACTGTTTTCCGGTTTCGGGTGTGGCCTAAAAATCCGGAGGATCCGTCGTGCCTACATATAACATCTGGTATATTTTGGGTGATACTCTTGTCGGGCTGGCAGTCTATATTTTCTATCTCGTCACGCTCATGAGGGCCCTCCAGGCGGTCTCGCCGGGTGCCCGCCGGATGGAACCGGGTCTGGTTTTCCTGCTTCTCATCCCGTTTTTCAACCTGATCTGGAATTTCTTCGTGGTCATCAAAATCCGTGATTCGCTCAAGGCGGAGTTTGCAAGCCGCAATCTGCCTGGATCGGGATTCGGTTTCGGAATGGGAATGGCCATGAGCATTCTGGTGGCACTTCTCTGGATTCCGGTTTGGGGGCTGTTCATGGGCCTGGCCGGATTTGTCTGTTGGATCATCTACTGGATCGAGATCGCAGGCTACCGGAAAAAGCTTGGCCAACGCTGAGGGGTCATCTGTTGTGCGATTCATTAATTAAATTTGAGGTAGCCTGACATGAAACATCACGTCACTTGGGGAATAATGGGGATGCCTGCCCTGATGCATGGGTTGGCTGCGGGAACCGCGGTCGGTGTGGCCGGATTTGTCCTCTTTTTTGTGCTCGCGTTCATGCTGCTTTTTTTTGCGATCTGGCTGATCCCGCTTATTTTTTATCTGGTCACGATGCAGAATGCGCTTCAGGCGGTCGCACCCGAAAGGCGAAGTCTCACCCCCGGTCTGGTCTGGCTGAACCTCATTCCACTCTTCAATCTCGTGTGGAATTTTTTCATCGTGACGCATGTTTCCCATTCCCTGAGACGGGAGTTTGCTGCGCGCGGGATCACCCACGTGGGCGATTGCGGCTATGGGCTGGGCATTGCGATGTCCGTGCTCGTCATCTGTACGGTGATTCCGTTTCTGGGCCCGCTCTCCTGGATCGCTTCCATCGTGCTTTGGATCCTCTACTGGGTCAAGGTGGCTGACCTCAAGAACCAGCTTCTCATGGGTGCAGTGGGCGGGAAGGGTGGACCGACTGCCGGCACGCCCGGTGCATTGACCGCAGGTCTCTGAGCGGACCCTTCGCGATCGGGCGAAGGCCCGTCCGGAGGCAGCCCGATTCAGGCGCTTCCGATCAGGATGCCGGCCAGAAAGACCAGTGCCCCTCCGACCACGACCTGAAACACCGCTGAAAGGAAGGGTGTGTCCATATAACGCTTGCGGATCCAGGCAATGGTGGTGAGCTCGACGAGGACGACGACCACAGCCACGGTGAGTGCCACCCGGAAGTTTGCGATCAGGAATGGGAGGGTGTGAAACAAGCCGCCCAAGGCGGTCATGCCACCTGTCACGAAACCCCGGATCCAGGGGCTTCCGCGGCCTGTCAAAAGCCCGGTGTCGGACATGGCTTCTGCAAAAGCCATGCTGATTCCGGCACCGATCGCTGCCGCGAGCCCGATCAGGAATGTGCTCCGGGTGTCCTGAGTCGCAAAGGCTGCGGCGAAAATCGGGGCCAGTGTCGAGACGGATCCGTCCATGAGCCCCGCCAGTCCGGGCTGGATGATCTGGAGCAGCAGCTGACGGCGCCGGGTTTCCTTTTCGCTGGCGTGAACGGAAGCGGTAATGAGCTCGCTTTCGATCGATTCTGCCTTGGCCTCGTGCACGTTTTCCTCTGCGGCCAGATCACCCAGGAGTTTACGAATTGCGGCATCCTGACTCCGGTGGGCCGCTTGGGTATAAAAGGCTTCGGATTCGGATTCCATCGCTTCGACCTGGCGGCGGATCTTCTCGATATCAAGCGGCTGGATCAGCCAGATTGGCTTGCGTTCGATGAATCCCCGCACGTCCTGGCGCCGGATGAGCGGGATCCGGTCACCGAATTTGGCTTGGTAGAGCTCAATCAGGCGATGGCGGTGCTGGTGTTCCTCCTGGGCGACCACCGTAAACATCCGCGCGCTGGCCGGGTAGTTTTCGCGCAGGGCATCCGCGTATTGCTCGTAGATCCTCGCATCATCCTCTTCGAGCGAGATCGCAAGAGCAAGAATCTGCTGCTCGGTGAGGTCCGTGAAATCGATCCCGCCGCTGCGGCGGTACCAGGTGGAGGAGGGATCAGGTTTCATCGTGGCAATGGATCCGGTCGTCTCGTGTGAAGGATTTATTGTACCGGCCTCCCCGGATCTGTCAAAAGCGGTTCGATGAGGCCCGCCTGCCGCATGATCCGGGTTCAGGTAGGATGAGGATCGAGAACGTCCGGGTTATCCGAACCCCCTGCAACCGGTTATGCCCATCCACCCCCCTCGCTCAGATGCTTTGACAGATACCAACCCGGCGTCGGTTGCAACGACCCGCCCGCTGCCACAGCTTTCAGCCGAACTCATTGCCGTGATCGTCGCCGTGACCGGCGATAGTCCCCGGATTCTCACGCTTGATCGGGGGCTCCGCCTGCCATCGGGCCCGTTTGAGACGGGGCACCGGTCGCTTCAGGCCGGCGTGCGTTCTTGGGTCGAGCGCCAGACGCACCATGCACTGGGCCACATTGAACAGCTCTATACGTTTGCGGACCAAGACCGCCTCGAGGATCCGGATCCCAAGCAGGTCATTTCCGTGAGCTACCTTGGATTGACGCTCGAGGCACCTGCATCGGGGGATCCCGGCGTGGGCTGGCAGGGGTGGTATCGCTACTTTCCTTGGGAGGATCATCGCCAGGGCCTGCCTGGGGTTCTCGGCCCGATCCTCGATGCACTGGAGCAATGGGTGCACCGTGCACACTCGGTCGAAGTGCGTCGCGCGCGGACCCGCCGCGTCCATCATACCTTCGGAGTGGGAGGCGAGAGATGGAACGAGGAATGGACCCTCCAGCGTTATGAACTCCTCTACGAGGCAGGACTCGTCCAGGAATCGCTGCGCCGACAGAACCGGTTCCCAGCGGAGCGGCGGTTGGCCACGGGGGAGGCCATGCAGCACGATCATCGGCGGATTCTCGCGACCGGAATTGCGCGTCTGCGGGCCAAAATAAAATACCGGCCTGTGGTGTTCGAACTTTTGCCCGAGGCGTTCACTTACCTCAGGCTGCAGAAAGCAGTCGAGGCGCTGGCCGGACGCAGGGTGCACAAGCAGAATTTCAGGCGCTTGATCGCATTTCAGAAGCTGGTTGAACCAACCGGCGGAATGGAAAACAAGACCGGTGGGCGGCCCGCACGGCTCTATCGTTTTCGGCGTGCGGTCCTCCAGGAACGAATCATGGCAGGATCGAAGCTTCCCTTGGCACGTCTGGAATAAATCGGAATATGGATCCCATCATCTTCGATCTTCGGATTGAAGGTTCGAGGTCGAGCCGCCTAAGCCCACCAGTTTTCCCCTGAGTTAAGGCTGCGCCACAACTTTTTTGGCGTGTTCATTTGACGGCCGGACAGCCAAGGCATAACATTCCACCTGCGTCGCGGTCGAACTTACCGCGTGCATTTAATGCTCATTGTGAGTATAACTGGGGTTGCCCATGAACACAGCGCCGCAAAGACAAACGGACCGCCTGTACGAACGGGTTCGTCCGTTCATCCCCGCTCTCGAGTGGCCTGTTTTCGCGACGGAAATCGACGCGATCCTGGAGCTCAAACGAGCCCGTGACGCGGTGATTCTCGCGCACAACTACCAGACCCCGGAGATCTATCACTGCATTGCCGATATCGTGGGGGACAGCCTTCAGCTCGCCCGCGAAGCGGCACGGCTCGATGCGCGGGTCATCGTGATGGCGGGCGTTTACTTCATGGCCGAGACCGCGAAGCTCATCAACCCTGACAAACTGGTCCTCATCCCTGACCGTGAAGCGGGATGCTCCCTCGCCGAATCGATTACTGCGGAGGACGTGCGTGACCTGCGCAGGCAATATCCCGGGATTCCGGTCGTGACCTACGTCAATACCTCGGCTGCGGTCAAGGCCGAATCGGATATTTGTTGCACCTCGAGCAACGCGCGTGAGGTGGTTGAATCCCTGGGCTCCCGGAAAGTCATCCTGATCCCGGATCACTACCTCGCTTTGAACGTGGCACGCGAGACCTCGGTCGAAATCATCCCCTGGATGGGTCGGTGCATGGTCCACGAGCGTTTCGGCGTCGAGGAGGTACGCGAACTCCGGCGCGCGCACCCGGATCTCGCAGTTCTGGTCCACCCCGAATGCCAGCCGGAGGTGGTTGAGGAGGCGGATTTTTCAGGATCGACGACAGCCCTCGCGCGCTATATCGGCGAGCGGCATCCGACCCAGGTGGCACTTCTCACCGAGTGCTCCATGAGCGACAACATTGCAGTCGAACATCCTGAAGTCCAGTTCATCCGCCCGTGCAATCTCTGTCCCCACATGAAGCGGATCACGCTCGCTAAAATCCGGGAATCACTCACGTCCCTCTGTTATCCGGTCGAGATTGATGGCGGGATTGCGGATCGGGCACGCGCTGCGGTGGAACGGATGCTCACACTTTGACGGATCCTTCGCGGCCGCTCATCGTGGGCGGCGGTATTGCAGGCTTGGTCGCCGCGCTGTCCTTCGCACCGAGGCCAGTTCAGATACTGGTCCGCGGCCAGCTGGGCAGCGAGGGATCCTCTCTCTGGGCACAAGGCGGCATCGCCGCGGCGGTCGGATCCGATGATGATCCCACGCTGCATGCGGAAGATACGCTTCGGGTCGGAGGCGGGCTCGCGGATCCCCGGATTGCCGAACGGATCACGCACGCGGGACCCTGGGCCGTCGAGTACCTGGCCCGACTGGGTGTTCCCTTCGACCGCGAACGGGCCGGAACGCTCCGGCTCGGGCTCGAGGGCGGGCACTCGAAGCACCGCATCGTGCATGCGGGGGGGGATGCCACCGGCCGGATCATCATGGAAACCCTGATTCGCCACGTTCGGGAAACGCCATCGATCGAGATCGTCGAGGCGTGCGAGGCGCGTGCACTCGAGCGGGACGAGGAGGGGATACTCGGGGTTTGGGCGGCCGGTCGGGCCGGCACATCTTTTTTCCCATCCTTAAGGGTGATCCTTGCAACGGGAGGGATCGGAGGACTCTTTCCCGCGACGACGAATCCCTGGGGTTCGCGCGGCGAGGGCCTCCTCATGGCGCTCCTGGCTGGCGCACCGCTCATCGACATGGAGTTTATCCAATACCATCCAACCGCTTTGGATACGGGGGAGGGGGCCTTGCCACTCATCAGCGAGGCGGTTCGGGGCGATGGCGCCGTTCTGGTCGACGAAAACGGGACCCGATTTCTCGCGGGGGAACCTCAGGCCGAACTCGCACCGCGGGATCAGCTTGCCCGTGCGGTATGGCTGCACCGCCAAAATGGGCATCGGGTGTTTCTGGATGCCAGAAAACTCCCGGGACCCGCTTTCCCATCCCGGTTTCCCTCGATCCACGCGGTTTGCCTCGCGCATGGGCTCGACCCCCGGAACGATCTCCTGCCGGTCTGTCCGGCGGTTCACTATCACATGGGTGGAATCGAGGTCGACGAGGCGTGCGGGACCGCGATTCCGGGTCTTTGGGCGGTCGGTGAAGTATCTGCCACGGGTTTCCACGGGGCCAATCGTCTCGCCAGCAACTCGCTTCTCGAGGCGGTCGTGTGCGGTCACGATCTCGCCCGGTCTGTCGGGGATGCGCCCATCCGGCATCGAGTCCCTCGCGTTGCATCACATGAACCCATCCCGGCCTTCGATGGTCAAACAGTTTCAACCATACTCGGACGAAGTCTTGGAGTCGTGCGCGAACGGGCCGTGCTCGAATCCGCGCTTGTCGATCTCCAGGCGGAAATCGACAAGGGAGGGGGCGGGCAGTCGATGGCGTTGCTCGGTTGGATCTGGGTCTGGGCCGCTCTTCAGCGCGCCGAAAGTCGCGGAGCGCATTTCCGGCTGGATCATCCCGAGCCGGATCCGAACTGGGAGCACCGCTTGCGGGTCTCGCTCAAAGACTGGCGGACTCACAAAGGGGATTACGGTATGAAGCCGGGCTCGCTCAAGGGAGCGTCGTTTTGAGAGCATTGACCCGAACTGTCGCAAGCGTCACCTGGCGCTTATGCAAAGCCATCCCGGCGCCACGGCGGGTGAGACCAACCCTACTTTCTGCGCAACGGGTCAGGATCATGCCTCTCGCCGTCCGTATTCCTGATTGGGCGCCCACCGGCTGACCGGCCGGATGCACAAGGTTCCGGATCAAGAATCCTGCATCCCCCAAGCAGTCCCGCGTCGAGCGTGCTTCCGGCAAGCGGCTCCTTGGATTTGCTCCCGATTGATAGGTGGAAATCGCCTGGTATGGCCGATGCGATGGCCTCTCCAGCTCAGGTGCGCGAGCTGGGTTGAATTGTGACCGCTAACTCGTTAGAATACGAGCAATTCGGATGCGGTCCGATAGGCAGTTTCAGGGAACGCCGAAGTCCGGAAGGAAGCAGCGAAGCGAAAAAATAAGGGGCGTGAGCCCCTTTTTTATTCCGCAAAGGAGGGGTGGGGCGTGGTTCATGCCTTGTATGCAAGGCTCATCGAACTCCTCGAGCCCGAGGTTCAATCCCTCGGGTTCGATCTGGTCGAGGTTGAAGTGGCTTTGACGCGGCGCGGCGGCGTGCTCCGGCTCTACATCGATGGACCCGCGGGTGTTTCGCTGGATAACTGCGAGAAGGTGAGCCGGGCGGTGACGGGAGTTCTCGATGTGGAGGATCCCATCCGCCACGCCTACAGTCTCGAGGTTTCCTCTCCGGGGCCGGATCGCCCGCTCAGGAGGAAGGCGGACTTCGAACGCCATCTCGGCCGGCTGGTCCGGCTGCGGTTCCGGGAACCCGTGGAAGGTAAATCCCGTCTCACGGGCCGCCTCGGGACCATTCAGCCCGAGGGGATTTCCGTGGAGGCCGATGGGGTGGTCTTGCGCACCCCCTGGGAAAATATTGACAAGGCCCGCTTGGTGCCTGACTACTGATGAACGAGGTTGAAATGGGGAAAGAGATTCTTGTGGTGGTCGAATCCGTTGCCAATGAACGGAGCGTCGACAAAGAAGTGATTTTCGAGGCGCTTGAGGCCGCGCTGGCTTCAGCAACCTGTAAGCGCCACGGAGACCGCCTCCTGGCACGGGTGGCCATCAACCGCATCAGCGGCGATTACGCAAGCTTCCGCCGTTGGCTCGTCGCGCCTGATGAACAGGAAGAGTTCGACGAGAATACCGATATTCGGCTCGGGGAGGCCCGGAAGCGGATGCCGGAAATCCAGGCTGGCGAATATGTCGAGGAACCCCTGACGTCGATCCCCTTCGGACGGATCGCGGCCCAGGTTGCGAAGCAGGTCATCGTGCAGAAGGTACGCGAGGCCGAGCGCGCCCGTATCATCGAAGCCTACCGGGACCGGGTGGGGCAGCTCGTTTCGGGAACGGTGAAGCGTGCCGAACGGGGAAACATCTACCTCGAGCTCACGACCGGGGCGGAAGCGGTGGTTCTGCGCGAGGAGACCATTCCACGCGAGATGCCGCGTCCCGGGGACCGGCTGCGCGGGTATCTCAGGGATCTCAACGTGGATGCACGTGGGCCGCTTCTGATTGTGAGCCGCACGGCACCTGAACTCCTGATCGAACTGTTCAAGCTTGAGGTCCCGGAGATCGGACAGGGGCTTATCGAGGTCAAGGGCGCCGCGCGTGACCCGGGGCAGCGCGCAAAAATTGCGGTGGTGAGCCGCGACAGCCGGATTGATGCGGTAGGTGCCTGTGTCGGGATGCGTGGCGCACGCGTCCAGGCCGTTTCGAATGAACTCGGCGGCGAGCGGGTTGATATCGTCCAGTGGGACGATTCCCCCGTCCAGTTTGTGATCAATGCCATGTCTCCGGCCGAAGTACGATCGATCGTCATGGACGAGGATTCGCACAGCATGGACATCGCGGTCGATGAGAATCGACTGTCGCAGGCGATCGGACGAGGTGGGCAGAACGTACGGCTCGCGAGCCAGCTGACGGGTTGGGAACTCAATATCCTGACGGAAATCCAGGTCGAGGAAAAAAAGCAGACGGAACTCAACCAGTCCAAAGCCCTTTTCATCGAGCAGCTCAATATCGATGAACAGGTTGCCGAACTCCTCGCGCGGGCGGGATTCTCCTCAGTCGAGGAAGTGGCTTACGTGCCCACGACCGAGCTCCTCGCGATCGCAGAGTTCGATGACGAGCTCGTCGAGCAGTTGCGTACCCGGTCACGTGACCTTCTTCTGACCCAGGCCATTGCAGCCGAAGAAAAACGCGAAGATGCTCTGGAGGCTTCCGATCTCCTGACTGTGGAGGGAATTGATCAGGTGTTGGCCAGCAAGCTCCTCAAACGGGGAATCGCGACGCGTGAAGCGCTCGCGGAGCTCGCGGTCGATGAGTTGGCGGATGTCGAAGGCCTGGATCTCGATCAGGCCGGCCGCATCATCATGGCGGCGCGCGCACCCTGGTTCGGGACCGAAGTGGCTCGAGGGGAGGGGTGATCCATGACTGACCAGACGGTTCGTGAGTTTGCGGAGTCCGTGCGAACGCCGGTTGACCGGCTCATCACGCAGTTTCGCGAAGCGGGCATCGATCTCACGGGCCCGGATATCGTGGTCACGGAGGACCAGAAAATGGTCCTTCTCAATTTTTTGAGGCACCATGAAGCAGGCGACGATGCGGCACCTTCCCGGATTACGCTCAAGCGTCGATCCGTGAGCGCATTGAAGGTAGCTGGCGCCCAGGGCCGCAGCAAGACGGTGAATGTCGAAGTCAAGCAGCGCCGGACGTATGTCAAGCGGGAGATCCTGCTCGAGCAGGAGTCGCGTCGCCGGGAGCTCGAAGCAATCGAAGTGGAACGTCAGCAGGCATTGACCCGCGAGGATGATTTGCGCCGCGAGCAGCAGGACAAGATTCGCGAGGAAGAGGAACAACGACAACGGGAAGTGGAAAAGGAACAGCGCGAGCGGGAATCCCGCGAGCGGGTTGAAGTCGAGGTGCGCCAGAAACAGGATGAGGAACGCAGACGAGCGGAAGCGCAGCTGAGACGCGAGCTCGAGGAAGAGGAAAAACGCCAGCGGAACAAGGTACACGCCAAGCCCACGACGCGTCCCGCTGCGGGACCCACCACCCGGCTGTCCCTGAAACCGGGCAGCACCGCAGCGGCTCGTCCGGGACGCGAGCGGGCGGTTCCGGAAAAGATCCAGCCGCAGATTCGGGAAGTCGCGATTCCGGAGATGATCGGGGTGGGTGAGCTGGCCCAGCGCCTCGGCATGAAAGCCTCCGAACTGATCAAGGCACTTCTCAATATGGGGGTCATGGCGGCCATCAACCAGCAAATCGACCAGGAAACAGCGGTTCTCGTGGTCGAGGAGTTGGGCCATAAGGCAAAGGTCCTGCGCGAGGATGTGCTCGAAACGGATTTGAGCCGCGCGCTCGAAAGCGAGGCGAGTGAGGCTCTGCCCCGTCCCCCCGTCGTCACCATCATGGGACATGTCGATCACGGCAAGACCTCATTGCTCGATTACATCCGAAGAACCCGTGTCGCCGCGGGCGAAGCGGGCGGAATTACACAGCACATTGGTGCCTACCATGTGGACACGCCCAAGGGAACCATCACGTTTCTGGACACACCCGGTCATGCGGCGTTTACAGCGATGCGCGCGCGTGGTGCACAGGTCACGGACATCGTGATTCTGGTCGTTGCGGCGGACGATGGCGTCAAACCACAGACGGTCGAAGCGATCCACCACGCCCGGGCGGCACGGGTGCCCATGGTGGTTGCCGTGAACAAGATCGACAAGCCCGAAGCGGATCTCGAGCGGGTCAAGAGCGAACTGGCCCAGCAGGAAGTGCTCCCCGAAGAGTGGGGTGGAGAGACCATGTTCATCCCGGTGTCGGCGAAAACCGGGGACGGGATCGATGCCCTGCTCGATGCCGTGCTGGTCCAGTCTGAAGTGCTCGAGCTCAAGGCACCCCGGGACGGACGGGCGGTCGGCGTCGTTCTCGAGTCCAGTCTTGAGGCGGGGCGCGGAACCACCGCCACGATCCTCAATCAAAAGGGAACCTTGCGTGTGGGTGATATTCTTCTCGCGGGCAAGGAATATGGACGAGTGCGGGCACTGTTCAACGAGCGCGGCGAGCGCATCGTCGAAGTGCCTCCCTCGATGCCGGCCATGGTTTTGGGCTTTTCGAATCCTCCCCAGGCCGGCGATCCGGCGACCGTCGTCCAGGATGAGCGCCAAGCGCGCGAGCTGGCCGAGTACCGGGGCGGTAAAATGCGCACAGTGCGCCTCAAGAACCAGCGCGGACCGGCCCATGGAGAGGATGCTTTTGCACATCTCGAGCAAAATCAGCCCCAATCGGTCGCCGTGGTTCTCAAGACCGACGTGCAGGGGTCACTCGAGGCGCTCCGCAACGCGCTCACGGAACTCGGCACTTCAGAGGTTTCGGTTCATATCGTAAGCAGTGGCGTCGGGGGATTGACGGAGGGAGACATCTATCTCGCCGCAGCCTCGCATGCGCGTATTCTCGCGTTCAATGTCCGTGCCGACGCGGCCGCCAAGCGTGCGCTGGCCGAACACGGGGTCGAGGTGGATTATTACAGCGTCATCTACCAGGTCCTCGAGGATATGCGTCAGCGCATGGGTGGATTGCTCAAACCCGAGATCCGTGAGCAGATTGTCGGAACGGCTCAGGTGCGTGAAGTGTTCCGCGCCGTGCGTTTCGGCCAGGTGGCGGGATCGCTTGTGACCGAGGGACGGATTCTCAAGGACCGGGCCGCACGGGTACTCCGGAACCAGGCGGTTATTTTTGAGGGAACCATCGCATCGCTCAGGCGCTTCAAGGAGGATGTCGCGGAAGTGCAGTCCGGAACGGAATGCGGTATTGCCATTCAGGGTTACAACGACATCAAGCCGGGCGATCAGATCGAAGTCTTCGAAAGAACAGAGGTGACGCGTTCGATATGAAGAGCGGCTCGCAAAGATGCCAGCGGGTCGCGCGCGAACTCCAGCGCCGGATCGGACTCTGGTTCGTGCAGGGCGGAGGAGGTGAACGGCTCCGGGCCGTCACGCTCACGCGCGTCGTCGTAAGCCCGGATCTGCGATTTGCCCGTTTTCTTTTTGTGCTGGAAGCGGGTACGCCCGAAACACCCGAGTCGGTGAAGCAGGAGCTGGTGGCCACGCAAGGGATGATTCGGCGTGAGATCGGACGAGGCTGGACCCTTCGTTATGTTCCCGAAATCCGCTTTGAATACGATCGTGAACTGGAATCGGTACGGCGCGTCGATGAGTTGCTGCGCACGCTGAAACCGCCCCAAACCTGACTCGGATCCCATGAACGCAGGAGACCCGGTGCTGCCCGTTTGCGGGTTTTTGGCACTTGACAAGCCCTCCGGGTTGAGTTCGAACCAGGCCCTCCAGCAGGTGAAGCGGGCTTACGGCAGTCGCCGCGGGGGATATCTCGGCACACTGGATCCCCTGGCCACGGGGCTCTTGCCGATCGCACTCGGAGAGGCGACCAAGTTTCTGCCCCATCTCCTTGCGAGTCCGAAAACCTACCGCGTCCAGGCCCGTATCGGTATACGGACCGCGACCGGGGATCGCGAAGGGGAGGTTGTCGAACAAGCTCCGATTCCGGATTGGACGCTTGAGCAAGTGATCCAGAGCACGCACGGCCGGGTGGGTGAGAGCCTCCAGATTCCCCCCATGTACTCGGCTCTCAAGCAGGGTGGGAGACCGCTTTACGCCTTGGCCCGCAAGGGGATCGAAGTGGAGCGGAGCCCGCGCAGGATCATGGTTGACCGGGTCCTGGTGCTGGAATGGACCCCTCCTTTTCTGACACTCGAGCTCGACTGCGGCCCAGGGGTTTACGTCCGGACCTGGATCGAGGACTGGGCCCGGAGCCAGGATACGGTTGCCTCTGTAGAGCAGCTCAGGCGGCTTCGAGTAGGTCGTTTTGAGGCATCGGACATGGTCGGTCTCGAGATGCTCACGTCATCATCCGCCCCAACCGGTACGGAACGCTTCCCGTGGGAACTCGTCCCGCTTGCTGCGGGCCTGGGTCACCTGAAAGGCGTCACGTTGGATGCAGAGGCCGCGCAACGCATCCAGCGGGGGCAGACCGTGCCCTGGCCTCCAGAATCTGAGGCGGGGCGGATCCGGCTGCATGGGGTCGATGGGGGGTTTTTGGGTGTGGGAGAGCAGATGGCTTCAGGTGGGCTCCGGGCGGTCCGTCTGGTTGCCGGGGCCAGGATTCTCTAGTTGCTGACGACCCCTTGGGACTGGCCTTGGGACGGAGGGTCCCCATTGAGGAGGGCGGTTTTGACAAGCTCGCGGTCACGCTCACGGGCCTCATGTATTTGTTGGTTGCGAGGCTCCTCGCTTGATGAAGCGATGGATCAGGCCGTTTCAAACGGTTCCGCCCCCGGAGCGCGTACCGCACTTGTGCGCGGCTGGCCTTAAGGCTAAAATGGTTTGAATTAAGTAGGTGAATGAGAGTGAATCCCGCCATGATACCAGCATCTCCGGCCTCGAAAGCCGAAATAGTTGAAAAATTTAAAAGAGGACAGGAAGATACCGGGTCCCCCGAAGTACAGGTCGCCCTCCTGACCCATCGGATCAACAGTCTCTCTCAACATTTTGAAAAAAACCGTAAAGACCATCATTCCCGTCGCGGGCTTCTCATGATGGTCAATCGCAGGAGAAGCCTCCTCGATTATCTCGCTCGCAAAGACCCGGGCCGGTATGACTCTGTCGTGAGCCAGCTCGGTCTCCGTCGCTGAACCCCCTGTTGTACTTATTTTGAGGATCGCCGCCGTGACAACGGTAAAAAAATCTTTTGCTTATGGCCAGCACACGGTGACCATCGAGACCGGCAGTATCGCCCGTCAAGCCGATGGTGCAGTTCTGGTCAGTATCGCCGACACCTGCGTGCTCACCACTGTGGTGGCGCGGCGGGAGCCCAATGTCGGTCAGGACTTTCTCCCGCTCACCGTGAACTACCTTGAGCGCACCTACGCTGCGGGACGCATCCCCGGCGGATTCTTCAAACGCGAAGGGCGACCCACGGAGAAAGAAACCCTTATCTCGAGGCTTATCGACCGGCCCCTCCGCCCGCTTTTCCCCAAGGGCTTCACACATGAAGTGCAGGTCATCTCGACCGTGATCTCGATGAATCCGGAAGTCGACGCCGATATTCCGGCCCTGATCGGCGCATCGGCTGCCATAGAGCTTTCGGGTATTCCCTTCCATGGCACACTCGGGGCGGCCCGGATCGGGTATGTCAATGGCGAGTTTGTCCTCAATCCGACCGCATCCGAGCTTCAACAATCCGATCTCGACCTGGTCGTCGCCGGTACGGAGCGAGGCGTACTCATGGTCGAATCCGAAGCCTCCGAACTTGAGGAGTCCGTGATGCTCGAGGCGGTCTTGTTCGGGCACGAGAAGATGCAGACGGCAATCGAGGCCATTCGGGCGCTCAAGACCGAGGCGGGTCAAACTCCCTGGACCTGGGTGGCGCCTGCGGCGAGTCAGGATCTCGAGACCGGGGTTCGCAAGCTGTGCCAGACTGATCTCGAGGCAGCCTATTCGATCGCTGAAAAATCGGCCCGCCAGAATCGTCTCTCTGAAATTGAAAGCAGTGTACTCGCCCACTTCGCCGCCGAGATGGCGGATGGAGTATCCCAGGCGGACGCTGTGCGCAAGATATTCAAGGACATCGAGCGGGAAATTGTGCGTGGACGGATTCTCGCAGGCGAGCCCCGGATCGATGGCCGGACGACACGTGAGGTGCGTCCGATCCGTATCGAGACCGGCTGGCTGCCACGCACGCACGGCTCGGCCCTCTTTACACGGGGCGAAACCCAGGCCATTGTGGTCGTGACCCTCGGGACCACAAAAGACGCTCAGCTCATCGACGGGCTGGAAGGAGAGCGGCGCGAACCATTCATGTTGCACTATAACTTCCCCCCCTATGCCGTTGGTGAAACTGGATTTTTGGGTTCACCCAAGCGGCGTGAGATCGGACACGGTCGCCTGGCCAAACGGGCTATTCTCGGGGTCATGCCCGACATGGACGAGTATCCGTACGTGGTTCGTGTCGTCTCCGAGATCACCGAATCGAACGGCTCGAGTTCCATGGCAACGGTATGTGGAACCAGCCTCGCGCTCATGGATGCCGGAGTACCCATTCGATCCGCTGTGGCGGGAGTGGCCATGGGTCTGATCAAGGGGAAGGACCGGTTTGCGGTTCTTACGGACATACTAGGGGACGAAGACCATCTCGGCGACATGGATTTCAAGGTTGCCGGTACCGAGAAAGGCGTGACGGCGCTCCAGATGGACATCAAGATCGACGGGATCAACCGGCCGATCATGCACTCCGCCCTGGAGCAGGCCCACGAAGGTCGGCGCCACATACTCCAGGCGATGAACCAGGTGATCGTCGAGCCACGCGAGGAGATGTCCGAATGGGCGCCGCGCTACCTCACCATGAAAATCCATCCCGAAAAGATCCGTGAGGTGATCGGCCGGGGCGGGGCGGTGATCCGGGCTATCACGGAGGAGACGGGTGCGACCATTGATATTTCAGATGACGGGTCGATCAAAATCGCCTCCGTCAATCTGGCTTCGGCCGAGGCCGCCAAGCATCGCATTGAGGAGATCACGGCCGATGTGGAAGTGGGTCGGATCTATGAAGGACGGGTCGTGAAACTCATGGAGTTCGGGGCCTTTGTTTCGATTCTGCCGGGGCGTGATGGACTCGTACACATCTCCCAGATATCCGAAGAACGGGTAGAAAAGGTCGGCGACAAGTTGCGTGAGGGCGATGTGATAAAGGTGAAGGTCCTCGAAATCGATCGGCAGGGCCGGGTACGGCTCAGCATGAAGGGGCTGGACCAGAATACCTGACCTCGAGCGCTTCAAGTAGCTCGTCTCGCTCGATCCCGCGTCCGGCCACGAATGACAGGGCACCCGCCCTGTGCGGATCGTGTCGCCGGGTGCGTTGAACCGCCTGACGAAAACGCCTGCGCTGCTCCCGATCACGACTGGTGGCAGCTTCGCCCGCACGGCGGGCTTCGCAGTCTCTCTGTCTGGCTCGGGCAGCCAGACAACCCGCGCCGTACGCTGCGATCAGTCTCGTACACCGGACATCGCTTCCCGGTGTGGCCGCAAGTTCGAAGGTCTGCCGACGGTCATCGTGGAAGACGTGCTGGCGAAGCTCTCAACTATCTTGGAATAGTCATCGCGTAACTTAGGATTTAGGCGACATCAGCAGGAAGGGCGGGTCTGTCTCGGTCAGCTCTTGATTCGTCACGACCGACGGCCGAAAGAACCCGAGACCACAGAAGAGATCAGGAGCTGGGTGGTCTCTCCGGGCGTATCCGCGTGAGGACGATTAAGTGCGCAATGCGACTTCAGGCGGGCGAACCGGGGACTCCAAGGGATGTGCCCAGCGCTTCGAGGATTCGTTCATCGAGCCACGCATGTC
>JAJZBR010000097.1 GCA_021798795.1 Pseudomonadota bacterium | reverse complement strand
TTGGTGTACACACCGGGCGGATCATCATCGGACTCTATCTCGTCGCATCCCTCGTGACAGCCATTGCAGTGACTGATGCGGGGATGATCGGTTTCGTGGGTTTGATTGTGCCCCACATGGTGAGATTCGCCGTGGGCGCCGATCATCGCCGCCTGCTGCCGCTCGCAGCTTTATGGGGCGGGAGTCTTTTAGTACTGGCGGATGCCCTGGCCCGCAGCCTTTTGGCACCCCGCGAACTCCCGGTCGGCGTATTGACGGCGTTTCTCGGCATCCCCCTGTTCCTGGTGTTGCTTGCGCGTGGAAACCGTTCATGGACCCGCTAGGACCGATCGTTCTCGCGATTGATGGGCTCAGCCTCGAAACCCCAACCACACACATCTGTCAAGAGCTTTCATTCACAGTTTCGGCTGGCGAAGTATGGGGAATCCTCGGACCCAACGGCATCGGGAAAAGCACCCTGCTCAAAACACTCGCGGGACTAGAGCCGCTCCCACACGATGGGGCATCCATCCACCTTTTCGGTCAGCCACTTGATCGGTGGTCCAGGCGTCAGCGCGCCCGCCGGATGGCTATTCTGCTTCAGGAAACTGATCTTGGTCTGCCGCTCAGCGTTCTCGAAGCCGTCCTTTTGGGGCGGCACCCCCATCTCGGACTTCTGGGCCGGCCTCACTACACCGATCTCCGGCACACGCTCCGCGCACTTCGGGCAACGGGGCTCGGCGCACGTCGGGACAGTCCCGCCCAATCGCTCTCGGCAGGAGAAAGCCGGCGTCTCGCGATCGCGCTGATCCTGACCCAGAACCCGGACCTTTTTTTACTGGATGAACCCACAACGCAACTGGATCTGCGTTATCAGCGTCTGATGCTTGAATTTTTTTCGGATGCGGCTCATCGACAGGGGAAAGCGGTGGTCATGGCCTTGCACGATCCAACCGCTGCATTCCGGTTCACCGACCGGGTTCTGCTTCTCCTCGGAGAAGGGCGATTCCTGCTGGGCAGTACACGGGAATCCCTCACGCCTGAAAATCTTGCATGCCTCTATGGCACGCAGGTAGTCAGCGCCGATTCCTCTCGCGGACGCGTATTTGACTTCTTTTGATCCGGATGCGTGATTGCTCCGGTTGGATCCACCACAATCAGGAGTGGTTGTAGCGTTCGATTCCGCCTGCTAGCTCGAGATCCGCCGCCTCGATTCCTTCCCATTGCTCGACCCGCACCCATTTCCCGGGTTCATGATCCTTGTAGTGCGCAAAGAAATGCGCGATACAATCGAGCAGGCACGCGGGAAGATCGTTGACTTTGTGCACGTTCACGTATTCACGGGAAACCGAATCGACCGGAACCGCGACAAGTTTGGCGTCGGGTCCATGTTCGTCGGTCATGCGCAATAGTCCGAGCGGGCGGGCGCGAATCACGACAGCTGGCCAGAGTGGCACGGGCGTGATGACCAAGGCATCGACGGGATCGCCATCCTCGGCGAGGGTCTTCGGAATAAATCCGTAATTCGCGGGATAAACCATCGAGGTCGAGAGAAACCGGTCTACCATCAGCAGGCCTGAGGCTTTGTCGAACTCGTATTTGACAGGCGGAGCGCCTGCCGGAATTTCAATGACGACGTGAAGGTCGCGGGGAGGGTCTTGACCGGCGGTCAGCGTATCGAAAGACATGCAGCAAAAACTCCGGAATCAGGTGACGCGGAATGCCCTCATTATATCAGTACACCCTGGACAGGAGGATATCAAAAATGGGGTATTCTGCGGTCAAATCCTGAATATGCTGTAAATCCCCTCCCCGGGAAATGGAGTTGATCAATCATGCAACGACCGAAAGGGGGGAAGACACGCTGAGGGGTTTCTGCAGGATCTTCCATTCCCAGTATCCGGTCATATCGAAGTATGTCTTCCCCGTGCTCCATTGCTCGTGGAACTCTGCCAGAAGCGCCCCGATCAAACGAATGGCCGAGTCTTCGTTGGGGAAGATCCGGGTGACCCGTTCTCGTCTTCTGATCTCTTCGTTCAGACGTTCCTGAGAGTGGGTGGATCGAAGTCGGGTTTGGTATTTTCTCGGGAGCGCCAGGATGGTCAAGGTCTCCTCGAACCCTTCCTCGAGGCAATCCATGGCTTTGGGCGCTTTGTTCTCGAAAGTCTGGAAGATCTCGTTCCGGATCTCCCGGGCTTCTTCACTTCGTATCGGCCCGAAAGAGCTTCGCAAGGGCCAGCGCCAGGGGAGCTCTCTGGGAGGCAGGGGCATGACCCAGAATGTTCCGGAGAAAGTGGACCTTATGCCGATCTCGGCATAATGCTCAACGAATACGAGACTCCTCGACCGGCCAGAGATCGAATCAGGGACTGGTTTACCTTCTACAACACAAAAAGACCCCATCAATCCTTGGGTTATCAAACCCCTTGGGGGGTTCTCTCTGAAGGAGGAAAGCAAAACCTCTCGGGAACAGGGCCAAAGATTGAATCCGATTCCGAGATATTTCTCTTTCCCGAGATTTATGTGCTTAGGAATGGCCTAAAACTTTCTTGACAAACCGATCCACTTCACCGAACCCACATAACCATCCATGAATCCACCCACAGCTCCAGACTCCATGCTGCCCAGCATACTCGTTCCGAATACTTCGCTTCCCGCCTCCACCCAGCTAGTCGACATCACCGCCATCGTCTCGCCCATAGATTCTGCTGAGGAGCCCATAACTCTTGCGCTAGCTCTGACTCCTGCAAACCAATAAGCGCGCCAGCTTCTCGTGCCGCGTCCCACGTGCATAAACTGCCGCCGTTCGACCATGGTTATCATGTGCACATCGATCGGCTCCATGTTCTAAAAGATAAACTATCACTTCCTCGTTTCCGCGTGCCGCAGCAGCCATGAGTGGAGTCTCACCCGTCTTGGAATTAGGCAGGTTGACATTGGCCCCACCTCTCACCAGTGTCCGGATCATCTTAATAGGGGTTTTATGCCCCGCCTGCAAACTCCACAACAAGACCGACTGACCATTGGCGTCAACCGCGTTCGGGTTGGCTCCCACTTGAAGCAGTGCACGCATACACGAAAGACAGTAAAGATGCAAGGCATCCAATCCATCGGCATGAAACAGCGGTGGGTATACAGTCCCCTGGTTGGGATTAGCCCCCCACCGCAAGAGTAGGATCAAAATCCTGAGGTGCCCTGTTCTCGCTGCCAGAT
>JAJZBR010000040.1 GCA_021798795.1 Pseudomonadota bacterium | reverse complement strand
GAGGTCCAGCGCATCCGCCACTGGGTGGTGATGGAGGCGCCGACCGGCCAGCGGTTCTGCGTGGTCCCGCCACAGCTGCCGGATTTCCCCAGCGGAACCAACCGGTGGGAGGAGCCTCCGGCCGGATCGGTGGGCTAGACTCAAGTTGCAGACTCTTCCGAATAGATTTCTCTTGCCGTCCAGGCCTTTTCGCAGAAGTCCGCTGACCGTGTTCTGACTACACGACCAGCCGACCGATCAGATCAGTCGCCCGCCGCTGGAGCGGATTCGGCTGGGTCGTCACCGTGAAGGTCGGGACGTCCGCCTCAGCGGACGTGCGGCAGGTGTTGCGCACGATCGTCGCCAGTTCCGCAAGGAGCGTCCGGAAGCTGTGGATCGGGGTGCCATCCTCGTGGTACCGGCTTGCGACTTTCGCTTTCGCCCTGGCGGAGCGTTGGGTAGGCGCGACCGGGTCGCGCGTCGCCTGGGCTGCCTGATCACAGTCGGCGAAGAGGAGTTCCCGCCAGGCCTCTTTCAGGTGCCACTCGACGTAATAGGCCAGCATACAGAGGAAGAGATGCGCCTGGATGCGATCGGCGCGCCCGGGTGGTGCGGATCTTCCCTCACGCCCAATCCCGCCTGCGCCTGGTGCGGGTCCTGTGCGTCGAAACCCATGAGACCTGGCTTGAAGACAACCGCTATCTCAATATGGATCTGCTTGAAGCGCAGCGACGCGAACAGCTACGGGCGGCAGCCTGATGAAACCGTCCTTCATACCAAAAATGAATTTGCACAACTTGACGCACACAACCTGTGCGGGCCTTGATGACGGCGGACCAGGACGAGTTGGCTTTGGTATCCGGTATCGGGGCATGCGCGGTCTGTAAAATCGTGTGCGCGGTGGAAAACGCAGGGTGCGTGTTATGGGAAATGTCACAAATCGTCCAAGCGCACGACATCGATTTCCCCGACGCGTTCCCATTGATCATCATTCGTGAACATCAGTGTGGCGCCTTGTTGTAGGGCAGTTGCGATGATCAACGCGTCCGGCGTGCGCAGCCGGTGGCGGGCACGAATCCCTGCCGCGCTCAGCAACACCTCGCGGCTGACTGGCGTGAGCACCACGTTTGGGAAATGAGTCAGTAGGGTTTCGTACTCATCCGCGATATCCTGCCGATTCAGCCTCAGGGGGCGCACCAGCAGTTCAAGCAGGCAAAGCTCCGAGACGATCGCGCGGCAGTGCCCCCGTTCGATATGGTGCAGCAGTTCAGCCGTCGCTTTGCGGTATTTCGGATGATCTTCGAAGTGATAGATCCAGATGCAGGTGTCGAGCGCGATGATCCTGTGTCCCTGGATGACTTCCTTCATTTGTCCCAGCTTCCGCGTTCTTCCGCGAGATAGCTTGCCGCGCCGCCCTGCCATGTTTTCTGGTGTAGGCCGGCGGTACGCTTGGTATAACTGCGGGGTTTGGGGATCAGAACGATCCGGTCTTCCTTGCACAGCACGAGCAGTGCCTGACCGGGTCCGATGCGCAGCTTTTCTCGTGCCTCGCGGGGGACCACGATTTGGTGTTTGCTGCTGACAGTGACGGTGACGGACATGGCAGTTTCCTGGTAAAGTGATTATCGTTTATTACTTTACTATAGATCGCGCGTTCGGTAAAACCCATACACAATCCAGCCCCACAAGGAAGGTGTCCTGGACGATATGCGGGGAGAGATGGGCTCTTGACGAGATCGTGTGGATGAAAAAAGCACCCGGTGCGGCAAGATTGTCCCGTGTATCTATCGCCAAATGAGAGCACGGAGGGCTCATCTGCTGCCCGACGATCTTGTCACGACACTTTATCGAGAGTCTGGAAGGAACCCATCGGTGCGGAGAGTGCGGGAAAACAGTTCTTCCGGGATATGACCGTTGAAAATGCAAGTCCCCGGATCTCGACCTACCGGCTCTTCCGGAAATGGGTCGACGCCCTGAAGTGGAGCCCGATCAAGCCGCTCAGACGCGCTTTGCGGTTATGGGCGAGAAACATCAAACTGGTAATCATTGAGGCCCGCAACCCTGACTCATCGTTTCTCGTCATGTTTTTTCCCCTCAGTGTCCGCGACCAGCCTGTTTTCCGGATCAGGCAGCACCCTGCCTGCGTCTTCCGTCCGGTCCGATCCTCAGAACCAGCTCCTCTCGTACGAAATCCCCCTCGTTTTTCTTGTCCCGAAGCTTTTGTCTCCTCCAAGGGTGTAGTAGACCAGACCCGGCATGGAACCCCCCCTTGGACTTTGGCGTTGTCCTGAGTATTCCAGGCGAGAGATCGCAAAAGTGCCCCAAGATCGGTTAAAATCAGCCCTTCTGTAATCCAAGTGACTGGTTTTTTGGTTTTCTGAACTACATTATTTATGTTGCAGCATGCCCCGGACCGTTCGGGCTGGCGCGAAAGTGGCGGAACTGGTAGACGCGCTGGTTTTAGGTACCAGTGGGTACATCCCGTGAGAGTTCGAGTCTCTCCTTTCGCACCACGGACACAGAAATGGCCCATCCGTTCGATTTTACTGGATTGAGAGAAATGTCATGTCGTTAGCTGTCGAAAATGGATCAGAACTGGAGCGTCGGCTGGTCTTGACCATTGGCGCTCAAGAAGTGGAGACCCAGGTCGATGAACGGCTGGGTCGTCTTTCCCCGCGTACGCGGATCAAGGGATTCCGCCCCGGGAAGGCACCGCTTTCGGTGATTCGTCAGCATTACGGGTCGGATGTCCGCCAGGAAGTGCTCCGTGACCTGATCGAGAAGCGATATTTGGACTCGATTGCCGAACAGTCGCTTCACCCGGCGTCCGCACCAGCGTTTGAGATGGGACCGTCAGAACCCGGAAAGCCACTGACCGTGACGGCTGTGTTCGAGGTCTTTCCCGATATGGAGGTGAGGGCTTACGAAAAGATCCCGCTTCGCCGCCCGAAAGTGGATATCACCGAGAGTGATCTCGCGCTCGTTGTCGAGAAGCTCAGGCGGCAGCGGTCCCATTGGCATCCCGTCGCACGGGCGGCCCGCACCGGTGACCGGCTCCACCTGGATTATGAAGCCTCCCTGTCGGATGGCAGCGCATTCAAGGGAGGATCCGGGCAGGATGTCTATGTCGAACTCGGATCCGGACGCGAGATCCCGGGATTTGAAGCGGCGCTCGAAGGTTCCGTCCAGAACGAAGAACGTGAGTTTGACCTCACGTTTCCTGGGGATCATCTGCAGCGGGAACTCGCGGGTCAGCGCGCACATTTCAAGGTCCGGGTTCGCGAGGTCGGTGAATCGCACCTGCCTGAAGTCGACGAAGAGTTTTGCCGGAGTTTTGGGATCCAAAGTCCGGATGAGTGGTTTGAGGAGGTCCGGGAAAGCATGCGTCGGGAACTGGCCGAAGCCATCCGGATGCGGCTCAAACAGGCCATCGACGATCACCTGCTCAAGGAAAATTCCGTGGCGTTGCCGCGGGCCCTGGTCGAGGCAGAGATCCGGCAGCTGCATCGTTCCACGCTCCAGCAGTTGGGGCTCGAGGCGCACGGCGAGATACCGGATACCCTGCGCACGCGCTACGAACCGGCTGCACGCAGACGTGTGGCCCTGTCCCTGATCTACCGGGAACTTGTGCGACGCCTTGAGTTCACCTCGGATCCGGCCCGCATGGAATCGCTCTTGGCCGCAGCCGTTGCGGACAGTGACCGACCGGATCAGCTCGCCGGTGAACTCCGCTCCGATCCGCGTGCCCGACAGGATCTCGAGCGGCTTGCTCTCGAGGAACAACTGACCGACTGGCTGATCGAACACGGGGAACTGGAAGAGGTGCCCGAATCCTTCGCCTCGGTGCTCAATCTGGATCCCGCTCGACCCCCGGAGACGAACGCATGAAAGACGCACCCCGTTTTCTGACCCGAAGCCAGGCGGATGAAACCGCCCACGGCCTGAATCTCGTGCCGATGGTCGTCGAACAGACCCCACGGGGGGAGCGTGCCTATGACATCTATTCCCGTCTGCTCAAGGAGCGCGTGGTATTCATCGTGGGCGGTATCGACGATCAGGTCGCGAATCTCGTGGTTGCCCAGCTCCTGTTTTTGGAATCGGAGAATGCGGAAAAAGATATCAGTCTTTACATCAACTCTCCGGGCGGATCCGTGTCGGCGGGCCTTGCCATCTACGACACCATGCAGTTTGTGAAACCCGATGTGAGCACGATCTGTGTGGGGCAGGCCGCCAGCATGGGGGCGGTACTCCTGGCTGGGGGAGCCAAGGGGAAGCGTTTTTGTCTTCCCCATTCACGCGTCATGATCCATCAGCCATGGGGCGGGTTCCAGGGCCAGGTGTCGGATATCGATATTCATGCCCGCGAGTTTCTGTTTCTTCGGCAAAAACTCAACGAGATTCTGGCCCATCACTCCGGTCAGCCGGTCGACCGGGTTGCACACGACACGGAGCGTGATAATTTCATGGGTGGGCAGGAAGCCATTGAATATGGTTTACTGGATGCTCTCCTGGAGCACCGGAGCTCCGGAGGCAAATGAAATCCCGGGATCGAGAAGCCTGTTCTCGAGTTCCGGGGGGAGTGTAGCTTACGATGTCTGATCAACGCGGTCGCAAAGATGAGGAAGGCCATCCGCTTTACTGCTCTTTCTGTGGAAAGAGCCAGCATGAGGTTATGAAACTCATTGCCGGGCCAGCGGTTTTTATCTGCGATGAATGCGTGGAACTCTGCAAAGATATCATTCGCGAAGAGGTTCAGGACCAGGCGGAACGCGTCAGCGAAAAGCTCCCGAAGCCCCAGGAGATCAAGGCCGTTCTCGATCAGTATGTCATCGGCCAGGATTATGCGAAAAAGGTCTTGGCCGTTGCCGTTTACAACCATTACAAGCGGCTCGAGCACGGATCCCGGCGCGAGGAAGTCGAACTCGCGAAGAGCAACATTCTCCTGATTGGTCCGACCGGCTCCGGCAAGACGCTTTTGGCCGAGACGCTGGCCCGGCTGTTGAACGTCCCGTTCACGATCGCCGATGCGACGACCCTGACGGAAGCCGGCTACGTCGGTGAGGACGTCGAAAACATCATCCAAAAGCTCTTGCAGAAATGCGATTACGACATCGTGCGGGCCCAGACCGGAATCGTCTACATCGACGAAATCGACAAAATTTCAAGGAAATCGGAGAATCCGTCGATTACGCGCGATGTGTCCGGAGAAGGCGTGCAGCAGGCGCTTTTGAAACTCATCGAGGGGACAGTTGCCTCGGTGCCCCCTCAGGGGGGGCGCAAGCATCCCCAGCAGGAGTTTCTCCAGGTCGATACCCGGAATATTCTCTTTATCTGCGGGGGTGCCTTCTCCGGGCTCGAAAAGATTGTGGAGCGCAGAACCCAGCGGGGAGGCATCGGCTTTACTGCGAGCCTGCCGGGTGGCCAGAACGCCGAGCGGAGTCTCAGCTTGCTCCTGTCCCATACCGAGCCCGAGGATCTCATCCGTTATGGCCTCATTCCGGAGTTTGTCGGAAGGATGCCGGTGATTGCGACACTCGACGAACTCGACGAGGGGGCACTCATCCGGATTACAACCGAACCCAAGAATGCGGTCGTCAAGCAATACCAGAAACTTTTTGAAATGGAGGGTGCCGAACTCGAATTCCGGGATTCGGGGCTTCGGGCCGTCGTCCACCGCGCGATCCAGCGCAAGACCGGTGCGCGCGGGCTCAGGACGATCCTGGAACAGATTCTGCTGGATGTCATGTATGACCTGCCGAGTCTCAAGGGAGCGAGCCGGGTCGTGATCGACGAAAGTGTGGTCGAGGGGCAGTCCCAGCCGTATATTCTCTACGGCCGGGAGCGAATCGCCGCATCCGATGAGGGTTAACGTCGCCCCCTTGAATTCCGGCTGCCTGGCCCCCACCTTGAATAGGGCGCCCCCCCGCCCAAAGACCGACGGCTGCCCCTTCCATTCCAGGTGCCCTGACCATGCATGATGCCCCAGCGCCCGCTCCCGTACTGATCGAACTGCCGGTACTTCCGTTGCGGGATGTCGTGGTTTTCCCGCACATGGTGGTTCCGCTGTTCGTAGGCAGGGAAAAATCCGTACAGGCGCTCGATCAGGCGATACTTGCGGACAAGCAGATCCTTTTGGTCGCGCAACGGGTCGGCGAGGATGAGAATCCGGCTCCGGATGCGCTCTATACGTTCGGGACCGTCGCGAGCATTCTCCAGCTGTTCAAACTGGCCGATGGAACCGTGAAGGTCCTGGTTGAGGGCCGCCAGCGTACCCGGATCGTGTCCTGGAAGACCGAGCCTTATTTCGCTGCGTCTGCCCAACTCATCGATGAATCTCAAAACGGGGGCATCTGGCAATCGTCTCCCACGCTCGCGGATCGCGAGTTTCCGATTTACAAGCGAAGCATCCTCGGTGTGTTTGAGGATTACGTCAAGCTCAACCGGCGGATCCCGGCTGAGGTGGTTCGATCGGTTGGTAATATCGTGGATCCGGGGCATCTGGCTGATGCCATCATGGCGCATGTCTCTTTGTCTCCGCCGCAAAAACAGCAGGTTCTCGAATGCCTGGATTTCAAGGAGCGGCTCGAGAAGGTGCTCGAACTCCTCCAGAGTGAAATCGAGGTCCTTCAGATCGACCGGCGGATCCGGGGCCGGGTGAAGCAGCAGATGGAACGCGGCCAGCGGGAGTATTACCTGAATGAGCAGATGAAAGCGATCCAGCGTGAACTCGGCGATCTCGACGAGGGTGGCGGGGAACTCGATGAGCTCGGTCGCCGGATCGAAAAAACCGGTCTGTCCAAGGAAGCCCGGAACAAGGCCGAGGGAGAGCTGCGCAAGCTTCGGCAGATGGCCAGCATGTCGGCGGAGGCCACGGTCGTCCGCAACTACATCGATACCTTGCTCGGGTTGCCCTGGAAAAAATCCAGTCGCGTTTCACGCGATATCCGTGCAGCGGAAAAAATACTGGAAGAAGACCACTACGGACTGGCCAAGGTCAAGGAACGCATTCTTGAGTATCTTGCGGTTCAGCAGCGTGTCGCGCATGGCGAGGTTCGTGGCCCGATCATCTGCCTGGTAGGCCCGCCCGGGGTCGGGAAAACCTCACTCGGGCGCAGCATCGCCCGGGCGACGGGTCGCCGTTTTGTACGCATGTCCCTTGGCGGCGTGCGGGATGAGGCCGAAATCCGCGGGCACCGGCGGACCTATGTCGGCTCGATGCCCGGCAAGATCGTCCAGAATCTCAGCAAGGTCGGCGTCCGCAATCCGCTTTTCCTTCTGGATGAAATCGACAAGATGTCGACCGATTTCCGGGGTGATCCCTCCTCGGCTTTGCTCGAAGTGCTCGACCCGGAACAGAATCACACGTTCAGCGACCATTATCTCGAGGTGGATTTCGACTTGTCCCATGTCCTGTTCGTTGCGACGGCGAATACACTCAACATCCCGCCCGCCTTGCTGGATCGGCTGGAGGTGATCCGGATTCCGGGATATACCGAAGACGAAAAACTCAATATCGCGCGACGGTACCTGGTGCCGAAGGCGTTGACCCATGCCGGATTGACTCAGGCGGAGTGTGCCATCGAAGATGCCATCTTGGTCTCGATGGTCCGGCACTATACGCAGGAAGCGGGTGTACGGAACCTCGAACGGGAGATTTCGAAAATTGCACGTAAGGTCGCGAAGCGTCTGCAGCTTGAAGGTAGCGTTGTGGCCCCGGTGATCCCGACGGTCGGGACCCTTGCAGATTATCTCGGTGTGCCGCGCTTCCGGTATGGCCGGGCGGAAAACAAGGATCAGGTGGGTCAGGTCACGGGGCTCGCGTGGACCGAGATGGGCGGCGATCTTCTGACCGTTGAGGCTGCCATCGTCCCCGGGCGTGGGAAACTGATCCAGACGGGTCATCTGGGTGAGGTGATGCAGGAGTCGATTCAGGCGGCGGTCACCGTGGTTCGCAGCCGCGCGAACCGGCTCGGGATCGATTCCGGGTTCTACCAGCAGAATGATTTTCATATCCATGTTCCCGAGGGGGCGACTCCAAAGGACGGTCCGAGCGCCGGGATCGCCATGTGTACGGCTTTGGTTTCGGCGCTGAACCGGATTCCGGTCCGGTCGAATGTCGCCATGACCGGGGAGATCACGCTCCGCGGAGAGGTCCTGCCGATCGGCGGACTCAAGGAAAAACTCCTGGCCGCGCACCGCGGAGGGATTACCAAGGTATTGATTCCAAAAGAAAATGTTAAGGATCTGGCGGAGATTCCAGACAACATCAAAGCGCACCTTGAGATCCAGCCGGTCAACTGGATCGAGGAGGTGTTGGCGCTGGCTTTGGTCGAGATGCCCCTCGATAAAGGGAGCGAGTCGGTGACGCCCGTCCTGGCGGAGCCCGGTGCGGTCGCGGATGCGCCACGATCGCCAGCATCCATCGAGCCCCCGCGCACCCACTGAATGATGGGGCGGCCGTTTGACAGCGGGGGTTAGCCTCGGTATAAAGTCAGGGAACTGAAGAAAACTCCCTTTGTTCGGTTACGTTGAGACACTCCGTCCAAGCGTCTCCGTACAAGGTACAACCACTACGTGAGGATGTTGCGCCATGAATAAATCTGAACTCATTGATGCCGTTGCGGAAATGACCGATCTGACGAAGGCTGACAGCAGCCGCGCCGTCGAGGCCATGATCGAGAGTCTGACCCGTGCGTTTCGGGCGGGAGATTCCGTGACCCTGGTTGGATTTGGTTCCTTTCATGTCAAAAGCAGGAAGGCCCGTACGGGGCGCAACCCCAAGACCGGGGCGAGCATTGCGATCCCCGCGAGCCGTTCGTTGGGTTTCAAGCCTAGCAAACCGCTCAAGGATGCCTTAAACTGACGCCCGAAAGGGGTGCTTAGCTCAGGCCGGTAGAGCGTCGCCTTTACACGGCGAAAGTCGGGGGTTCGATTCCCTCAGCACCCACCATGCAAGCGGAGTGGTAGTTCAGCTGGTTAGAATACCGGCTTGTCACGCCGGGGGTCGCGGGTTCGAATCCCGTCCACTCCGCCATCGACTCGACGGATACTGCGGACCAGGTGAGCCCCTTCCCGGAGAGGGTAGTTTCCCCGGTCTTTAACTCGAGGTAAGGTACCAGGTATGCTGGATTCATTGCGTGACCGTGCTGGCAAGTGGCTGCTCTGGGTCATCCTGATCGTCGTTGGAGTCCCGTTCGTTTTCTGGGGTGTGCAGAACTCCCCGAGTTTCCTTGGCGGAAACTATGTTGCCCGGGCGGATGGGATCTCGATCGGATCGCAGGAACTCGAGCGCGCGTTCGAGTCACGGTATGCCCGGATCAGCACGCTTTTCGGAGCCAAGTTCCAGCCGACACCCGCGGAGCTCGCGACAATCAGGCGCGAGACGCTCGAGACCCTGATCCAACGCACGCTGCTTCTGGCCCGGGCGCGACGAGATGGCCTCCATGTGACCCGGGCGGAGACGATCCATGCCATCCGGGCCGTGTCGGCATTCCGTGAGGGCGGACATTTTTCCCCCGCACTCTATGAGGAA
This sequence comes from Pseudomonadota bacterium, assembly GCA_021798795.1. Lineage (GTDB taxonomy): Bacteria > Pseudomonadota > Gammaproteobacteria > JAKAQQ01 > JAKAQQ01 > JAJZNM01. The sequence continues at coordinate 8,437 of JAJZBR010000040.1, read as the reverse complement.
GTCCTGAACGAGGAGAACCTGACTCCGGCGGCTTTCGAAAGCGAGGTCCGCGAGTCGCTCCTTCTGGGTCAGTTGCAAGCGGGGATCGAATCCACCGCATTTCTCCCTCCCGGCTCCGTGCGCGGCCGCTATCGTCTGCTGCATGAGAGCCGCCCTGTGCGCTGGGTATTGATTGCATCGAGGCGACTGGTCAACCCCCGCGCCATTTCCAACGCGGCCATCGAAAAGGCCTACGCCGAACAATCCTTCCGGTTTGTCAATCCGGGAACGGTCTCCCTGTCTTATGTCCTCCTGGATGCCCACGCGCTCAGAAATCGGATTCATCCGAGTTTGCGTGATCTCCTCACGCTTTATGCGGAGGAAGAGTCGAAGTTCACCTCGACGCCACGCTGGAAGGTCGCCCAGATCCTGATCGCATCCGGGTCAGGCAAGCAGGGTCTCGAGCAAGCGAGGAAGCGGGCTCAGGAACTGGTGACGCAGCTCGCGCGGGGTGCGCATTTTAGTGCGCTCGCGCGCAAGGATTCGAGTGACGCTGCGAGCGCGGCGCATGGGGGGGATCTTGGTTGGCTGACCCCCAAGGAGATCCCTGCCGCACTCGTCGGTGTCCTCAAAAGGATGAAAGTGGGCGCGATCCGGGGGCCCCTGGTGACTCCCTTCGGCTATCAGATCGTCAAACTGCTCGCAGCTCATCCGGGGACACGTCTGCCATTCAAGTCGGTCCGGGCAAAACTCGTCCAACAGTACCGGATCCAGGCCTCGATACGGCTCTACCACCATCTGCTCAGACAGATGGCCAATCTGGCTTTTGAACAGGACACCACCCTTAAGCCATTGAGCAAGTCGCTCGGACTCGTGATCAAACAGGTCGGCGGGGTGAGCCGCGCGAGCGGTTCCGGAATCGCCACGATGGCCAAAGTACGTGAGGCCGCCTTCGCGCCCACTGTCCTGGCTGGCGGGTTGAACAGCAAACCGATCCGGCTACCGGGTCATCGTGCCGTTGTTCTGCGGGTGCTCAAGCATGTGCCCGCCATCGCCAAGCCGCTCGCGGACGTCCGCAGCATACTGGTTCGCGAGCTTGCGCAGGCGGCTGCCCGAATGAAGGCCCGGACGCTCGCACGGCGGATTGCGAACCGCCTAGGCAAGGATCCCGGGCAGAGTCGCGTACTGGGATTCAGGGTTTGGGGCCCGCGCGTGCTCACGCTTGCTGGAGGTGCGCCTCGTCATTTTCCACCCGCGCTCGTCAGGGATCTTTTCGCCCTGCCGAATCCGAGCCGACCCGGCGTACCGGTTGTGCACGTCGTGCGCCTTCCCGATGGGGATGCAGCCGTGATCGCTGCCGGTCCGATCCAGACACTTCCCGTATCGCGCGTGACGCCGAAAATGCTCGCGAATTGGGAGCACTCCGTTCAAAACGGCGACGCAAAGCTCGAAATGCAGCTGTTCCTGAATGAGCTGGAACGCACCGGTAAGATCCGCATCAACCAGAAGGCGCTTGCGAGCGCATCCTGAACCGAACCGGTTACGGAACCGGCGGCAGTGATCCGGTACCAGCACCGGAATTTGAATACGCGGGAGTCAGCCTTCCTCTAAAGGCGGCATACCGACGATGTGGTAGCCGCAGTCCACGTAAAGAATCTCACCCGTAATTCCGCTCGCAAGATCCGAGCACAGGAATGCTGCAGCGTTCCCGACTTCCTCAAGGCTGATATTGCGTTTGAGCGGCGAACGTGCTTCGACTTCGGATAGCATTTTTCTGAAACCGGATACGCCGCTTGCAGCCAGGGTTTTGACCGGGCCCGGAGACAGGGCGTTGACGCGGTGGCCTTCCGATCCAAGGTCATACGCGAGGAAGCGCACGTTCGCTTCGAGACTGGCTTTGGCGGGACCCATGACGTTGTAATGGGGAATGGCCTGCACGGCGCCGAGATAGCTCAGGGTGAGGAGGGCGCCGTGTCGTCCGCTCATGAGTGATCGCCCGCGTTTGGCCAGAGCCACGAAGCTGTAGGCACTGATGTCGTGGGCAATCCGGAAGCTTTCCCGATCGACACTATCGAGGTAGCGGCCGACGAGCGCTTCTCGGGGTGCAAAAGCAACGGAATGCACGATCCCATCCAGGCCGTCCCAGGTTCTGCCGAGCGCGTGGAATAGCGAGTCGATTGCCGCATCGGATGACACGTCGCAGGGAAAGATGCGCTCCGACCCGAGTCTTTGGGCCAACTCCCGCATCCGTTCAGCAAAACGTTCTCCCTGATAGGAAAAAGCCAGTTCCGCGCCTTGGCGGTGCATGGCCTCTGCGATACCCCATGCCAGGGAACGTTCGCTCGCGACTCCGACGATCAGGTACCGCTTGCCCTCTAGGAATCCCATGTCAGTCATCCTCGGTTTGGCTGAGCCACGTCAACATAGAGCGTGAGTCGCTCGCCGGGATAGATGAGTTGGCTCGGGGTGACGTGATTCCAGATACCTAACTGGTTCATGCTCACATCGAACCGCTCCGAGATCCGGGACAGGGAATCCCCTGGGCGGACGGTATAGGTGATGCGCTGGAGGGCATTCAGGGGGGCGGCCTGACCGTGGTCCCAGAGGCTCAATCGCTGGCCGGGATGCAGGAGTGTGCCCGGGCTGATGTGGTTCCAGCGGGCGAGTGCCAGGAGCGGGACATTGTAGGTTTGGGAAATGGACCACAGGGAATCACCGGGCCGAACCGTGTAAACCACGTGCTGGCCGCGCAGGGCGCTGGTCAGGGTCTCCTGTGTGGTCTGAGCCACGTGCGAAGGGGTTAGGGCCAACTCCTGTCCTGGCTGGATGAAGGATTGGGGGGTAATGTGATTCCAGTGCGCGAGCGCCAAGAGAGGGATGCCGTATTCATGCGCGATGGACCAGAGGGAGTCCCCCGGCTGGACGGTATAGATTCCGCTTCTCGGAGCGGGCAAGGGCTTCGAGGAGGCCACGTTGTGCCAAACGAGAAGCGTCTGGCCCGGCTGGATGAAACTTGCGGACGTGAGGTGGTTCCAGTTGGCCAGAGCGGCTACGGAAACGTGGTAGGCTTGGGCGATGGACCAGAGGGAATCGCCGGGTTCGACGCGATAATCCACCTGGGTCGCGCCAACGGGTGCCGTGCGTTCCAAGGCGATCGCGGGCGCCCCGAAGGGGACATATTCAGAGAGGTGTTCGTTTGAGGAGGGAACCAAGATCCGCTCACCCACGCGGATCAGATCCGAAGGCAATCCATTTTTCTCGCGTAGCTGTCGGACGGTCGTGCCAAAGCGCATGGCCAGAACCGAAAGAGCGTTGCCCGGCTGAATCCGGTAGGGAACCCAGGCTACGAGCTGGCGGGTACCGAGTTTGTGCAATCCCGTCAGGAAACGCGCGAGGCGATCTCTTGGAACCAGGAGGCGATTGGGTCCATCGGGATCGGTGGCCCAGCGGTTGAATCCCGGATTCAGGAGATAGAGTTTTTGCAGGCTCATGCCGAGCAGGTGGGCGGCAAGCGAAAGGTCGAGTTGCCCCTTGAGCTTGACCACGCTGAGATAGGGGGTATCCGGGATCTTGGGCAGATGGATCCCGTAGCGCCGCGCATGCTCGATGATATCCCGGACGGCGAGCAACCGGGGTACGTAGGCTTCGGTCGCAGCCGGAAGATCAAGATTCCAGAAGTCGGTGGGTCGTCCGAGGCGCTGGTTTTCCTGGATCGCATCCTCGACCGTGACGGCGCCCGAGTTGTATGCCGCGAGCGCAAGCAGCCAGCTGCCGAATTGAGCATGCAGCTCGGAGAGAAAGTTGAGTGCCGAGCGCGTCGATTGGATCAGGTCACGACGTCCGTCGAACCACCAGTTGATCTTGATTCCGAAGTGCCGGGCCGTGCTCGGGATAAACTGCCAGAGGCCAGCGGCGTGGGCCCAGGAATAGGCATAGGGATCGTAGGCGCTTTCGACGATCGGAAGCAGGGCGATCTCGGCTGGCAGGTGCCGTTTGCGCACGGACTTGAGGATGAAGTAGAGGTAGGGCTTGGCACGGGTGGCCGTGCGCTCCATGTAGCCCGGGTGATGGATATACCAGTTCAGTTCGACCCGAACGCGCGGGTTCATGGTGCCCGTCAGGCGGAACCCGCTGCGGAGCACCTGCCAGATGTCTCGGATGCCGGGTCTCGGTTTGAAAACCAGATCTTTCCAGTGCACGAGCGGCGTATGGCTCGATTCGAAATCCGGCGGTGGGGGCTCACCGGGCGGAAGGCCCTTGAGGCTCGAGCGAGTCGCGCCCGATGAAGTGGACGCTTGGGGGTGTGGAGGCGGGGTGGCCGGGCCTCCGCCCAGGGAAGCGGGTAGCATCGCACAGCCGCCCAGAGCCACTGCCAGAAGGACAAAGAGAGCTGGGGCACGTCCGAGGGTCTGTCCCATCACCTGGATTCCTCTTGAGCGGTAAAGTGGTCTTTCCACAGGCGGAGTTCTCGAAATATCTCGAACGGTTGCCGGAGCGGCCGGCCGGCATGACGCTCGGCCGCGGTGCGAATGCCAGCGCTCGCCGTGCGAAGGAAGGGATTGATGTCGTGCTCCAAACCGATGGTGGTCGGAAGGGTTGCTCGGTTCTGCATTCGTTGCTTTTGGGCCTGCCCCCTATATTGTGCTATCAAATGGTTGTCTGGTTCAAGCGAGCTGGCAAAAGCGAGGTTCGCAAGCGTATATTCATGGGCCGGGTATGCGCGAGTGGAGGGTTCCAGCGCCCCGAGCCTCTGGACGGATTCGAAGAGATCCTCCATCCGACCCTCAAACTGTCGGCCGCAACCGGCGCTGAAAAGCGTATCGCCAGGAAACAGGAGTCCCCCACCGTGATAGGCTACATGATCGGTTGTGTGACCGGGAACCGCCATGACGGTCAAGGTCATGCCTGAAGGCAGGACGATCCGGCTGCCTTCATGAACCGGCTCGATCGCGACCTGACCGAGTGCAGTAAAGGGTCCGTAAACGGGCACACGGGCGTTCAGGTAACCTAGTAGCGGTTCGACCCCGCCGATATGATCTGGGTGGTGGTGGGTGAGGAGGATGGCGTCGAGATGATAGTGCTCTTGATCGAGAAAGCGGACCACCGGGTCGGCGTGTCCGGGGTCGACGATCACAGCGCCGCCCCCCTCCGAGACGAGGGCCCAGATATAGTTGTCAAGAAGCGCCGGAATGGCGGTGACCGTCATCATGCATGAGGATGGTAGCAGAACGCCTGGGGTCTCGAGCCAGATGCGGGGATTATGGCCCGGTACCGGGTTGCTTTTCGGGGGGCGCGCGGTTTGAGTTTTGGCGCCCGCCTCGGCGAACGGGAAATCCGGACCCTGAACCGGCTAGGACCCCTCCTGCACGGCCGGATGGCGCTCATCGTGGGTGACCGGACGGGGGGCGCTTCCGGGTTGCTTGACCTTCCCGTTTCCTTGCAGTTGCCGCAGGATGTCCATCCATCCGAATCCTTTCCGAACGGAAAGCCCTGGCCCTATGGCGACGGGTGCATGGATCTTGTGCTCTGGCTTCACGTCCATGAAGAGTGGGCTTCCCCGGAGAGCCTCTTCTCCGAGTCGGCGCGTATCCTGAATCCGGGTGGGCAGATCGCGATCTTGGGGTTCCATCCGATCTGGTCGCGGATCTTCCGTTCACGGATTGCGGGATCGGTGCCAGGACCCGTGTTCCATCCGATGCGCGTGAGCTGGCTCAATCGGAAGCTCAGACAGCAGGGCTTTGGGATCCGCACACTGCTTTATGGAGCCCGCTGGCCGGGGGCCTTCATGGCCAGAGGCACGACAGCACAGGGGATGCAGATGGATTTCGGGCTGCCCCTGATTTATGTGCTCCTCGCGCTCAGGCAAACATTTGCCCGGATCCCCGGGCGGACCCAAAAGCCGGTTCCTGATCCAGCGAGCGGACCGATCATTCTTCCGAGCCGTCGGGTTGCCTGATGCGCGATTCCGACGCGGTTGAAATCTGGACCGATGGGGCCTGTAGCGGCAATCCCGGACCCGGGGGCTGGGCTGCGCTCCTGCGTTTTGGGACACACGAGCTCGAGTTGAGCGGCTCGGAACCGCACACCACCAATAACCGCATGGAGCTCCGGGCTGCCATTGAGGCGCTGGCCGCCCTGCGCGGCAGCCACCCGGTTGCCCTTTATACCGATTCCCGGTATCTCCGGGATGGGGTGTTGCACTGGATGGCGGATTGGAAAAGGCGTAGCTGGCGGACGGCTTCCGGACAGCCGGTGCGCAATCCGGATTTATGGCAGCGGCTCGATCTGCTGATCCGCGATCACAAGATCGAATGGCACTGGGTCCGGGGCCACGAAGGTATCGGCTACAATGAGCGCGTCGATCGCCTGGCGCGGTCGGCGATAGCCCCGGTACCGGCAGGCGAGAGGTAGCTAAAGGTGCGTCAGGTCGTTCTGGATACGGAAACCACCGGACTTGCGCCTGAGGACGGACATCGGATAGTTGAAATCGGCGTCATCGAACTCAAGGACCGTCGCTTAACGGGCCGCGATTTCTGGACCTATCTCAATCCCGAACGGGAGATTGATGCCGGTGCGACCGAAGTGCATGGCCTGCGCTTGGAGGCACTCGTGGACAAACCCCGCTTTGCCGAGATCGCAGATGCTCTCCTCGAGTTTCTGGCAGGCGACGAACTCATCATCCACAATGCGCCGTTCGATCTGGCCTTCCTCAATCGGGAACTCGAGCGATGCGGGGCGCGGGTGCGCAGCCTCGAAGACTATTGTCCGATACTCGACACACTTCCTTTGGCCCGGCGTCTGCATCCGGGACAGAACAACAGTCTTGAGGCTCTCTGCCAGCGCTATGCCGTCGATCTCTCCGGGCGGACCCGACATGGCGCCCGGCTCGATGCAAGTCTTTTGGCCCAGGTCTACCGTGCGATGACGATGGGTCAGGCGGCCTTGGGGCTTCACGGTTCGAGCCCATCGCATCCCGGCCCGACCCGGTGCGAGATTCCCCGCGATCCAAAACCCCATCGCACCCGTTCGGTCACCGTCCGCGCGGAGGATTGGGCCCTCCACCGCGAGTTTCTCAAGCGAATCGACCAGAAAAGCGGCGGATTGCTTCTCTGGCGTCAGGATCTGGATGCAACCGGCTGATGCCGGTTTCGGGTCTCGGATGGACTCCCCTCCCAGGCGGGCGGCTTGCGCATGAGCGATCCGATCGGGCTCCTGCCGGCCATTTGCGCCATTCTCCTCGTGGGTGTGATCGCCCTGGCCGGTCAGGAATGGCTGGGGGTGCCGGATCTCCTGGTGGCTCTTGCGGGGGGTATTGCGATCGGCCCGATCGGTCTCGCACTCATCAATCCGGCCGCTCACCTGCCTTGGATGCGCGACTTCTTTATCTTGGGTGTCTGCTTCGTCCTCTACGAGGGCGGACGCGAAATCCGTCTACCCGTTCTGCGCCAGGTAGGACTGAGCGTTCTGGCGCTCTCCACCTTCGGTGTCGCCCTCACGTCCATACTCCTTGCGGTATTGGCTCAAAGGTTCTGGTCCTTGGGCTGGCCACTCAGCCTCATCCTCGGCGCGGCGATCGCCTCGACCGACCCGGCCGCCCTGATCCCTTTGGTCGGGAGACTCGCATTGCCCGAAAAGCTTGGGCAGACCATCATCGCGGAATCGGCCTTGACCGACGTCATGTCGGCGCTGCTGGTCTTCGCCGGATTGAGCCTTTTGAGCTCGCGCTTGCCCACGTGGCAGGGCGGTCTCGAGCTCTTTGCGCTTGAGGTCGCGGTGGGACTTCTGGCCGGTTGCCTGAGCGGCGGGTTGTTCCGATTGTTTGTTGCCCACGAACGGTTTGGCTTCCTCGCTCAATACGCGGTTCTCATGGGGCTCATCAATGCCCTGGCAGCCTTTCTGGTCGCGGACTGGTTTTCGGGAAGCGGATTTCTTGCGGTCTTCGTGGCGGGCGTCGTAGCCGGATCGGGTTCGCAGGCGGATGCCACGCAGGTTGCACGAGTGAGCCATGCCCAGGAGATGCAGGAGTTCGGCCGTGTGTCCACCACCCTCGTTCGGCTCGCCATTTTTACCCTCCTCGGGGCATTTGTGAGCAGTTCGATCGCCGTGCTCTGGGCACATCTCGGAACGATTGTGCTATTCGGATGTGTGTTGATGTTCGTCATCCGTCCGGTCGTGGTCTGGCTCGCAACAGTCTGGGATTACCGGGCGCACTGGCGCGCGCGTGAACTCTGGTTTTTGTGCTGGGTGCGCGAGACCGGCGTCATCGCGGCAGCGCTCGCCGGACTCTGGCTGGCCTCGGGTCTCCCCCACGCACCGTTTATGTCATCGGTCGTCTTCGGGATCATCTGCCTCACGCTGGCCTGCCAGATCCCAACTTCCGGCTTTTGGGCCCAAAGACTGGGACTCCTGCTCCCGGTCGATCGGGGCATCGACTCCAAACCATCGTCTGATTCCGGTT
>JAJZBR010000096.1 GCA_021798795.1 Pseudomonadota bacterium | reverse complement strand
TGTTATGCTGAGACGGGTTCAATCCCGTGAAGAGTGGCCATGCTCGCAAAACTCAGGAAGTTCATGCGATCGCCCAGGTTGTACATCCGCCGGATTGGGATGTTGTGTCAGAAACAGGCGAGCCGGATCTTTGGTGACCGGAGCTTTTTTCTTCAGGGCCAGATGGATATCAACCCGAAATCCCTCTGGCACGAGCCCCTATTCGTCGCCCGCTATGGGGGATTCGCGATACCCGGGGAGGCCACCCGCCGGACGATTGAAAATCTTGAATCGTGGGATGGCGTGCGGAGGGACATGCTCATCCTGCTCCTGCGTTCCGTGATCGTGCGCGGGGTGCCCGGCGCGCTGGCCGAACTTGGCGTCTACCAGGGCTTGACCGCCCGGCTCATCCACCACTATGAACCGAACCGGATGCTTTATCTCCTGGATACGTTTTCCGGATTTGGGGCAAGAAACGTTGCAGACGAGAAGACCTATACCGGCCACTCGATCGAGGCAGAGATGTTTTCGGACACCTCGCTCGCAAAAGTCCAGGAGACCGTCGCGGCCGTGAACGGGAATGTCACCTATGTGCCGGGATATTTCCCGGAATCCGTCACCGCGACGCTCGCGGCGGATACTTTCGGTTTCGTGCATGTGGATGCCGATCTCTACGCCCCGATCCACTCCGGGCTCGAGTTTTTTTATCCCCGGCTGAATCCGGGCGGTATCCTGGTCGTCCACGACTACAACGCTTGGACTGGCGCCCGGGCGGCCCTCGATGCGTTTCTCGCGGACAAGCCCGAGATCCTGGTTCCCATGCCCGACAAAAACGGTTCCGCCGTGATCGTCAAACGGTAGGCCTGCATTCCACGGGCGGGCGCGGCCGATTCGCGCGGGTCGGGCTTTCCTCCATTCCTCAGAACGCGAACCACATGAGCAGCGTAAGAATGTTGTTGTCGCTCGCATTTTGTCCCGCGCCGTTGTAGTTCGAACTCGCGCCGAGGTACTTGTTGAATGCGGAATACTGGAGTGTGAACTCGGCGTTCTGGGCTTCGAGATAGTCGAGTTCGAGGGTGAGCCCGTTGGTGTCGGGACTGCCGTTCGCGCTCACGAGCGCGGCCGGATTGCCGGTGGCCGGTCCATAGAGTGCCGGATCGGGCGTTCCCCATGCCCAGAAATACCCGGCCCCCGCTCCATAGCGCCGGTTCACGAGGTATTGTCCATTGACCGATGCGGTGTTCAGGGTATCGATGGGATTGGGCTTGAACCCGATTGCGGGATCCGCTTGCCAGTCCTCGGTTTCGTGGATAAAGCTCACATGCGCGGTGAAGGTCTGGTTGCCCGTGAGATCGAGATACTGGAGCTGCCCGTCGAGTCCGTAGTCGAGAAAGCGGTCGGTCGTTCCGATGGCCGCAGTGGTCGGATAGATTTTGGCATCCATCCCGAGCGCGCCCACTTCCCAGTTCCACTCTTCGTAGTTTTGCTCGTAGGCGATGCGGAGATAGGGTGCGACGTTCCGGGTGGGGCCGAGGGTCTCGGCACCGAAGAACTGGTTGGTGCCGGATCCGATGCCGACCGCCGAGCGGTAGACGTCCGCCTCGAGATAGAGCCAGTGGTTTTCCCCGGTTCCGAAGAGATAGGCGAGATAACCCCCAAGACCCGCAATGGGTTCGCTCGCGCCCGCGGCCTGCTGGATATAGGTTGCCGGGATGTCCCGGAGCGGGGAGTAGTTCGATGTGGCGAACGGCCAGTTCCAGTCGGGTACGCTGTTCCAGGGATCCGGTTCGGTTGGTGTATTGTTGATCTCGGCTCCGTAGATCAGGGTGCTGCCGTCCGGTTCGGTCGCGTGTTCGGCCCAGCGGATATCGGAATCATCCGCTCCGAATGCGCCGCTATGCGTATAGGTCACATGGAAAAACGTTCCCATGTTGCGGGTGATCCGCCCGGCGTAGAAGAGGCTCACCTGTTCGGGGAACTCGATCGCACCCTGCCCCGTCGGATCGCCGGATCCGAACTGGTTCGCATGGCCGCCCCGGATCCAGGCAGAGGAGGCCTGGATCATGATGGAAAGAGGTGGCACCCGGTTGAGTTCGAGCGGGGCCATGCGGCGGATTTTCTGTTTGAGTTCCTGCATGCCGGCCAGATTCGCCGTCGTATAGCCCTCGAGCTTGAACAGGCGTCCGATGGGCGTGAGTTGCGGATAGATGGTGTGGCAGACCGAGCAGGACCAGCCGGTCTGGCGGGCGAAACTCGGGACCGCATGCGCCATGGGCGCAAGCGCCAGCGCGCCGGTCAGGGCGAGTGGGGCGAGCCAGCGGAGGACCGGATGCTCTCCCGGCTGAGTGTTGCGAGGGTCTGGAGCGGGCCCACCGGGCCCGCGATTCCAACGCTTCGGATGGAACATGGTGATGGCCTTTCTCGTAGTTCAAAGGGAGGTGAGATAGTCTGCGACCGCCCGCATCTGGTGGTCGGTCAGGTGGATCGCGATCATGTGCATGATGTCGGCGTTCTTGTCGTGGCGTACGCCGCTTTTGAAAAAGCGGAGTTGTTCGAGGAGGTATTCGATATTCTGTCCGGCGAGCCTCGGATAGATCCCGGCTCCTTCTGCAGCCGGACCGTGACAGCTCATGCAGGCCGGGACATCCTGCTTGAGGAGCCCATTGTGGAAGATCAGCGAACCATAGGATGCGAGGCGACCGGCTTTCTGTGGGGGCGGGGGCGGCTGGGAGGCGTACCAGTCGGCCACAAGGTCGATGTCCCGGTTGGTGAGAGCCTGGCTTACCGGCCACATGTACATCTCGCCCGGAGGATCGGAGCGGCTTCCATCCCGGAAAGCCTTGAGCTGTTCCGTGATGTAGGTCTCGCTCTGATGGGCTAAACGAGGAATGTACCCGAAGCGGGGATCATCGCCATGGGTACTGTGGCACATGTAGCAGCTCGTCAGGACACGGGAAGGGGGTTTCGCATGTGTCTTCGCGCTGGCCCAGGCAAGCGGTGTGGCCGCGAGCAGGAAGAGACATGCGCCGACTACTTGAAGAAGGTGGGGCTGCCTCATGGTGCATCTCCCAGTTTATGTGAATAGATTACTCGGATAAGGGGGAGCTCGCATTGACCGGTGTCAAGATTCAGTTGCGTCGGGCCCGGATCGATCCGGGTGAGCGGGTGGAGGTGGTCATGAGGATCTGGTTTTGCTTTGTAATTCGGGCTCTTGACGAGATAGTGCGGGTAAATTTTTGGCCCGTGCGTTTCGGCCGCAACGAGGAATCCGTGTGCGGG